>CALVPL010000104.1 GCA_944351315.1 uncultured Bacilli bacterium
ATACTGAAGGATCTTTAATTAAAGAAATGGAAAGTTTAGGAATAGGAAGACCTAGTACGTATGCTCCAATTATTCAAACTTTAAAAGATCGAGCTTATGTAACTATGGAAGAAAAAAAGTTTGTTCCAACAGAAATTGGTATTGAAACTACGGATAAATTGCAAGAATTTTTTAGCAATATTGTCAATGTTGAGTATACAGCAAATATGGAATCTGAATTAGATGAAATTGCTGAGGGAGAATTAAATAATATTGCTGTTTTAAAAGATTTTTATAATACTTTTGAGCCTATGGTTGAAGATGCGTTTAAAAATATGGAAAAGAAAGAAGCAGAAGAAGTTGGCGAGGATTGTCCAGAATGTGGAAGTCCGTTAGTTAAAAGAAGAGGTAAGTATGGAGAATTTGTCGCCTGTTCAAATTATCCAAGTTGTAAATACATAAAAAAAGAACCTAAAACGGTTGTTGAGATTATGCCTTGTCCAAAATGCGATGGCAAGATTATTGAAAAAAAGACGAAACGTGGCAAAATATTTTATGGATGTAACAATTACCCTAAATGTGATTTTGCATCATGGGATAAACCGGTAAAATCTTGTCCAAAATGTGGCGAGATGATGGTAGAAAAGAAGAAAAAGGCTGTTTGTTTAAGTTGTGGTTATGAAGAATAAGTAAAGGTGAGTTTATGGGAAAGTATTGTTCTGATTGTGAGTATTTAAATGAGAATAAGAAAAAAGTAGACGGTATTTATTTTTGTCAAAAACAAAAAAAGTTTTTGCCAGCTTGTATGGCAGCTTGTCCTAAATATGATAAAGCTTATTCTAGACGCTCTTTTCGAAAACAGGAATTGTATGATTTGGGAAAGAAAGCTTTAAAAAATACTCCTGAAGTGTCTAATTCTTCTTTATTTTTTCTTTTACTTCTTGTTTTATTTGGTTTTATTGCTTGGCTACTGGGATACTAATTTGACGAGATCATAAAGTTTTGGTATAATAAATTCTTCTCTAAAGGAGGGAAGACTATGAATAAAATATATGCGATTTGTATTCCAAGAAAAAATCAAAGTCCTTATTGTATAGAAATGCCTTTAGAAGAAATTGATAAGATTTTTAATACTTATAAAAAAGAGGAAATTTTAAAGATTATTCATGATTATGATTCTGTAATGACAGAAACGGATCCTGAAAATTTAACTATAAGAACCTTTTTAAATGGCAATTGGGTAAATGATCATGATGTTCAAATTGAAACGAATTCCGTTCTTTTAAATTATTCTTTTCCAGAGGTTTATGAAAAAATTTCGAAAAAAGAAAGTTTAAATAAAGATTTGTATCATCATTTTCAAAAATATTTAAATCGATATTATGTCTCAGATCTTTTTAAAGATGCGATTCGAAATCAAACTTTTGTAGAAGATTGGGATCATTTTTCCTATGAAGAAAAAAGATTAATAAGACTTTATGTTGCTTCAAGAATTGATCTGGAAAATTATATTTCGATGGATAAAAAAGAGAATCGGGTAACTGAGAAAATTGAAACTCTTGTAATTCCTGAAGAGAAAAATTTAGCCTTACTTCGTAAAAAAGAAGAGGTAAATAAAAAGGAAGCCGCCTAGGCTTTTTTTGTTTTTTTATGCATATATTTATTTAGGTGGTTCTATGCATATTTATAAAACCATAAAAAATTTTTTGCTCGATCAAGATTATTTTATTGATTTATGGCAAAAAAATATTCATATATACGGTTTTTCTAAAATTGAAATTTTACAGGAGAATCGTGCTCTTTTTATTATTCGGGAGTTTAAATTGGAAATATTAGGTCAAGATTTTCGGGTATTAAAATTAACGAAGAATGAAATTTTGTTACAAGGCATCATAAAAGAAATGAGGTTTTTATGAAAGAATCTTATGAATGGGTAAGTGTTAAAGTTTCTAATCCTGATCGCTTTTTTTTAAAATGCCATGAAAAAAATATTGCTATTTATGAAATTCAACGAATGAATAATGAAGTAAAAATTAAAATTCAAACAAAAGATTATTCGAAGCTTAAACAAATATGGTTTATTAAAATAAAAAAGATTGAACCCATAGGAATTCAAGCTTTAAAGAAAAAGATTCAAAAGCATCATATCTTTCTTATTGCTATTGGGATAGGCCTAGTTTTTTTGTATGTTTTATCTCATATTATGTTATCTGTAACTGTGGTTCATTCTAATCAAGATATTCGTTTTCTTTTAATGAATGCTTTAGAAGAAAAAGGAATTAAAGAGAATACATGGCGGAAGAGTTATCAAGAAATTGAAAAAATTAAACAAGAAATTTTGGATGAGTATCCAGATCAATTAGAATGGCTTGAAATTGAGGTAAATGGGTTAAATTATATTGTTCGAGTTGAAGAAAGAAAATTAGAACAAGAGGATTCGACACCAGAAGCTTGTAATGTTGTTGCTACAAAAGATGGAATCGTTAAAGAAATGATTTATATGAATGGAGAAGCATTGTTTAAAAGGAATGACTCGGTAAAAAAAGGAGATATTTTGATTAGTGGGACTATAAAAAAAGATGAAGAAACAAAAAGTACAGTCTGTGCTACGGGTTCTGTTTATGCTGAGGTTTGGTATACAGTAAAAGCAAGTGTGCCTCTTTCTTATGAAGAATATGAAATAACTGGAAAAACAAGATGGAATATAAAATTAAAAAATACTTCTTATCATGATTTTCTTTTTAAAAGTCGTTTAGAAACTTATGATGAAGAAATTACTCCGTTGTTTACTTTATTTGGAACAGAAGTTTCATTTGTAAAGCAACATGAAACAGTGAAAAAAGTTTTTACGATGGAAGAGAATGAAGCGGCTGATAAGGCTTTAACTCTTGCTTTAGAAAAGATTTCGGCTACTTTAGAAGAAAAAGAGACGATAATTGCTAAAAAAGTTTTGAAAAAAGAGGTAAATAATAGTACAATGAATATAGAAGTTTTTGTCTCCGTTCTAGAACAGATTGGTGAAAGGCAAGAATTTACAGTAGAAGAGTAGAAGGGGATTTTTATGGAACGAGCAATTATTCGTGGAGCTATTCAAGATATTTGGCCAATGCTGACGATTTTTTTGGTGGTTATTATTTCTATTCGATTTATGTGTATTCATAATGGAAGAGAAAAGTTTGTTTTTTATAAAGAGTTTTTTAATCTTCTTTTTGTTGTTTATGCGTTATTGTTGTTTCAATTGTTAACTAAGACCGAACTTAATGCGAATAGTGGGTATAATTTAGTGCCTTTTACGGAAATTATGCGTTATGATTTTGGAACAGAAGGATTTTATTTAAATGTTATTGGAAACATTTTGATTTTTATTCCTTTTGGATATTTTGTTTCGTCTTATATTAAAGCAAAAAAAGTCAGTCATATTTTAATTGTCTCAATTATTACTAGTTTTACTGTTGAGTTTGTTCAACATTATATTGGTCGAAGTTTTGATGTCGATGATATCCTTTTAAATACCATTGGAAGTATTTGTGGGTTTCTTTTATATATTGGTTTTTCCGCGATAAAACAGCATTTGCCTAGTATTTTTAAAAGTGATTTGTTTTATAACATTTTGTGTATTCTTTTATGTATCGTGGCTGTGTGGTATTATTTAGATATTATGGGAATTCAGTTATTTTAAGGAAGTGGTTTGGATGGATTATCAAATAAATAATGAATATGGCTATCAGGTGGATTATTCTTATTTAGATGGAGTCATTAAAAGAACTTTAGAAAAAGAAGAGGCTTTAAATAGTATTTTTTCAATAATTTTTATTGATAATGAACAGATAAGAAAAATAAATGCAACTTACCGAGGAATTGATCGGGAAACTGATGTAATAAGTTTTGCTTTTGAGGACGTTAAAGACGATTTTTCTTTAACAAAAAGAGTACTAGGAGATATTTATATTTCGATTCCTAAAATGCAAGAACAAGCAAAAAGTTATGGCCATAGTGAAAAAAGAGAACTTGCTTTTTTGACTGTTCATGGACTTTTACATTTACTTGGATATGATCATCAAACACCTGAAGAGGAAGAAAAAATGTTTGGTTTACAAAAGGAGATTTTAGATGAAGAAGGAATTTCGCGATAAAGATAATGTTTTTATTCATTTTTATAAAAGTTGCAAATATTCTTTAAGTGGTTTATTTACGTCTATTAAAACTGAAAGAAGTTTGCATTTGTTGTTGCTTGCTTGTGCGTTTGTGATCGTGATGTGTCTTATTTTGGAAGTTTCAGTTCAAGATATCATCATTATAAGTATGTTAGCTGTATTTTTGTTTGCGATGGAACTTATGAATACAGCCATTGAACACACGGTTGATATGGTAACTAAAGAATATCATCCTTTAGCTAAAAAGGCTAAGGATTGTGGTTCGGCAGCCTCTTTTGTGATAGCTGTTTTGGCCATCATAGTTGTCGTTTATATCTTTTTATCTTACATAATTTAAGAAGGAGTGGTAGTATGCGTAGTGGTTTTGTTAGTATTGTTGGGCGACCTAATGTTGGGAAAAGTACACTTTTAAATAGCATTTTAGATTATAAGATTGCAATTACGTCCAATAAAGCTCAAACAACAAGAAATATTATTCAAGGAATTTATAATGAAGAAGATACTCAAATCATTTTTTTAGATACTCCAGGAATTCATAAACCAGAGAGTAAACTTGGTAAAATTTTAAATAAAGAAAGTTATTCAGTTATGAAAGATGTCGATGCCATTTTGTTTGTAATCGATGCTAAAGGAGGTTTTGGCACCGGCGATAAAATGATTTTAGAATCTTTAAAGAAAAGTTCTAGTCCTGTTTTTTTGATTTTGAATAAAATTGATCAAATGACTGAAGAAGAAATTTTCTGTGCCATTGCCGCTTATAAAGATATTTATCCGTTTGCGGAGATTGTGCCTGTAAGTGCTTTAAAAAAGGATAACATTGATCATTTGATTGAAGTAATTAAAAAATATTTAACAGATACAGTTCAATATTTTGATCCGGATATGATTACAACAAATTCTCTAGCTTTTATGGCGAGTGAACTTGTTCGGGAAAAACTTTTAAATAAAACAGTAGAAGAAGTACCTCATAGTCTAACTTGTTATACAACTAAATTTGAAGAGGAAGAAAATATTGCTTATATTAATGTCGATATTATTGTCGACCGGGAATCCATTAAAAAAATTGTAATTGGTAAAGGTGGTTCTCGATTAAAAGAAGTTGGAACAGAAGCTCGAATTGAACTAGAAGAAATGTTAAATAAAAAAGTTTATTTAGAGTTGTATGTAAGAACTTTAAAAAATTGGCGAGAAAAAACAAGTATCTTAAAAGAATTAGGGTTTGATGAATTAAATTTGAAATAATTTGAATAAAATCCTTTTAACTCTCCCATGATAAAAATAGAAAGAGAGTGAAAAAGATGGATAAAAAAGAAGCTTGGAAAAAATTTAAGGAAACTGGAAAGATTGAATACTATTTAAAGTATAAGGGAAAAGAAGTGGAGTAAATGATAACAAAAGTGATGGGTTTTATTATTAGCAGTACACCTTATAGGGAATCCTCACTTATTATGCAAATATTTACGAAAGAATATGGCCTTATTAGTGTGATAGGAAAAGGAGTTAAATCATTGAAAAGTCCTTTAAGAGCTTTAACTCTTCCTTACACGTATGGCTATTTTTATTTGTATTATAAAGAAGGAAAAATGTCGATTTTAAAAGATGTTGATCTTATAGATCCATTATTAAATATTCATGAAGATATTATTAGTATTAGTTATGTGAATTATCTTACGGATTTGACGAGTCAAGTTTATAAAGAAAGTATGGATTCTCATCTTTTTTCGTTATTTATTGAAACCATTTTAAAAATTAATGAAGGATTAAATCCGGCTGTGTTGACTAATATTTTAGAGGTGAAGTATTTGCCTATGCTCGGAGTTGGACTTTCTTTAGATGCTTGTATTCAATGCGGTAGTCAAAAAGAAATTGTAACGATTGATGGGGATCGTGGAGGATTACTTTGTAAAAATTGCTATCAAAATGAAAGAATTGTTCCTTTAGAAGTATTAAAACTTTTAAGAATGTTTCAATATGTAGATATTAAAAAAATAAAAAAA
>CALVPL010000105.1 GCA_944351315.1 uncultured Bacilli bacterium
ATTTGACAAATGTTTTGAATGTCTTCTTTGGAAAGATAAACATTGCCAATTTGAAAACCGGTTGGCTGATAACTCATCCACCATTCTTTTATTCCTTCTTCTTTTAATTTTTGAACAGGTCCGATTAGACAAGCATCGAATCCTTGTTCTTTTGCTATTGGGATTTCTTTTATAATTGAGGTTGCATCCCAATTTTGCATATGTAAAATTCTCACTACTATCACTTCCCATCTTAAATGTAGCAAAAAATATGAAAACTTACAAGTCCCAAAAGATCAATTTGTGTGTTTTGATATTCCAAGAATAATGCCGATGCTGATCATGCTCGTTAACAAACTCGATCCACCATAGCTAAAGAAAGGTAAAGTTACTCCAGTTACGGGAATAATGCCAATGACAACACATAAATTTAAAGAAGCTTGAATAAGGATACCGATGGCCAGACCAAAAGATAAGAATTTTGAAAAAAGATCGGTTTCTTTTAAGGAAATTTTGACGGATCTATAAAAAAGAAAGAAAAAGAAAGAAATTACGATTAAGACTCCTAAAAAACCAAATTCTTCACTGATGATGGAAAAGATAAAGTCGGTTTGAGGTTCAGGAAGGTAAAAATGTTTTTGATGGGAATTTAAAAAACCTTGACCAAGTAATCCACCGGGTCCGATGGCATATAGACTTTGAATGATTTGAAATCCACTTCCTAAAGGATCACTCCAGGGGTTTAAAAAAGAAACAATTCGAGCCATTCGATAAGGAGCAATCACAATTAAAAGAACAATTCCGCTGAGACCTAAAAGGCCAATTTTTAGAAAAAAGGATAGTTTTACACCACTGATAAAAATAAGGCTGATCAGGGTTAACACGATTACCATGGAGGTTCCAAAATCTGGTTCTAACATAATTAAACCAAAAAAGAGAAATATTATTCCTAAAATGGGTAAGACACCTTTTTTTATATCTCGAAGATCTTTTTGGTTCTTGCTTAAATATTTGGAAACAAAAATAATTAAACCAATTTTCGCAAATTCTGAAGGTTGAATGCCTAATCCACCAAAGCCAAACCAACTTCTAGACCCATTTCGGATCGTACCAATTCCGGGAATTAAAACTAAGATGAGAAGACATAGACAAATCCCTAAGATTTTGTTGGCATTTTTTTCCCAAAAATTCGTGGGAATATTGCTGATGAGTAAACAGAGAATTACACTTATGAGAAAGAAAAATGTTTGACTTTTTACAAATTTAAATGGATCTTGAAATTTGTATTCAGCCCAGATGGAACTGGCAGAACAGATCATAATGATTCCAAAAATACTAATGATTAGAACTGTAATAAATAAAACATAATCCATTTTTTTCTTTTTCATAAGTCTCACCGTTCTATTTTATTTTATTAAAATTTGTAGAAAAAAATGCTTTTCAATGTAATTGTTTACACTTAAAAATGTAGTTCTAGAAAAAAAGTATAAAAATATAGTATAATAAAAGAGCAAGAAAAGAGTGATGGAATGAAAATTGTCGTAACAGCAGGCGGGACAATGGGCCATATTAATCCAGCATTAGCTATCATTGAAGAATTTAAAAAACATGAAAAAGATTTAGAAGTTTTATATATTGGAACTCATAATCGAATGGAAAAAGATGTGATACCTAAGAAAAATATTCCTTATGAAAGCATTGAAATTTATGGGTTTACTAAAAATATTGTCAACGATATTAAAGATGTATTTTTGATTCATAAAGCTAAGAAAAAGTGTAAGGAGATTTTGAAAAAGTTTCAACCTGATGTAGTTATTGGAGTCGGTGGGTATGTTACTTATCCAGTTTTAAAAGCGGCGAAGGAAATGCATATTAAAACTTTTATACATGAGCAAAATAGTATTCCTGGAAAAGCTAATAAAATGGTTAGTAAATATGCGGATTTAATTGGGGTAACTTTTTTAGGAAGTAAAAAATATTTGAAAACCAAAGGAAAAATTATTTATACGGGTCATCCTTGTGGAGCTTGGGCTTTAGAAATTCCTAAAAAAGATAAAGAAAGTTTAGGATTTACTAAAGGAAAAAAACTAGTAACCGTTGTAGCTGGTTCTTTAGGAAGTGGCTCTTTAAATGAAAAAATGAAATCTTATTTACATCAAGTAGCTAAGGAAAATTATGAAATTTGTTACATTACGGGAAATGCTCATTATGAAAGTTTTAAGAAGGAAACTTTTCCAGCGAATGTTCATGTTTTTCCTTATATAGATGAGCTTCCTGGCCTTTTAAAGGTTAGTGATTTAATTATATCTAGAGCTGGAGCTGGAAGTTTAAGTGAGATTTTAGCTTTAGAAATTCCATCTATTATTATTCCAAGTCCTAATGTCGCGAATAATCATCAATATTATAATGCTTTAGAATTGAAAGAAAAAAATTGTATAGAGCTTTTAGAAGAAAAAGATTTGTCGGTGGATGTTTTAAATCGAGAAGTGCATAAAATGCTTACAGATACGACAACTAGATTAAAAATGATTCATGCGATGCATAGTGAGGCTGTTCAAAATAGTGCATTGATCATTTATCAAGAGATAAGGAAACTTATTTCATGAAAAAAGAATTAGAAAAATGTGGAATTTTAGAAGAAAATGCTTCTCTTAAAGATTTAAATACTTATCGTATTGATACCAAAACAAGATATTTATTGCATCCTAGAACGGTTGAAGAGTTACAAAAATTTTTAAAACTTGTCGCTGAAAAATCTATCCCATATTTTGTATTAGGAAATGGTTCGAATGTCATTTTATCTGACACTACTTATCCTGGAATTGTCGTAAAGCTCGATCAATTTAAAAAAATTGTTTATCATGATGAAGAAGTGGTCGTCGGAGCAGGAGTTATGCTTAATTTTCTTTCTAAAGACGTGATTTTTCATGGCTTAAGTGGGTTAGAATGGGCAAGTGGAATTCCCGGAACTGTGGGAGGCTCTATTTTTAATAATGCCGAAGCTTATAAGGTTTCTACTTTTGATTTGTTAAAAGATGTTACAGTAATAACTCCTAAGTTAGAAATAAAAACAATACTTAAAGAAGATTTAGAATATGGTTATCGAACTTCTTACTTTAAGAAACATCCAGAAATTCTTATTGTAGGAGCTACTTTAAAATTAAAAAAAGGAAATAAAGAGGAATCGTTAAAATTAATAAGGGAACGCTTTTTAAGACGTTTTTTTTCGCAGCCATTAGATTATCCAAGTGCTGGTAGTGTTTTTAAAAATCCTAGTTCTTCAATAGCAAGTTGGCAGCTTATTTCTGAGCTTGGTTTAAAGGGGAAAAGAATCAATGATGCCATGATAAGTGTCAAACATGCGAATTTTATTATTAATTTAGGGAATGCAACTGGAAAAGATATAAGAAGTTTGATACAATTAGTACATGATGAGGTAGAAAGGGTATATCATATTGACCTTATCTTAG
>CALVPL010000106.1 GCA_944351315.1 uncultured Bacilli bacterium
TTCAACTCATAGGTATTTGTAGTAAAATTATTCATGTAAGACACCTCCATATTTTTGTTTACTATGATAATTTAGTATACAACTTTATTATACTAAACTTTGGAGTGTTTTACCTTATTTTTCAATCAAAAATCAGAAAAAGCTATCAACTTTTTCTGATTTTTTCTTGTCAACTATTTTTTTCACCGAAACTCAAAATATTTTATTCTATGCTATTTTATTTTGTTTTATACATTTTATGCTTTCTAATGTATCTTAAATTAAAAAAAACTAGTAAATATTGTTGTTTACTAGTTTTGTCATTTCTCTATTCATCGTCATGAAAAAAGTCATCAAAAAATTCATCGTCTGTGATCATATTATCATCCATGATAATTGAATCGGCATCCACATTGATTTTTGGTTTTTCTTCTATTATACCAGTAAGTGGTTTTTCTTCTTTTGGAGGCTCTGGTTTTGAAGTATCTAACTTAGGTAATTCCATATTGTTAGCTTGAGCCATCTTTTCTTTTTCTCTTGCTTCTTCTTCATCTAATTCTTTTAATTTTTTATCAATGTCGGCAATCATTTTATCAATTTCATCATTACTTAAACTTGAAATTGGTTTTTGCATAGGATTTTGGTTCATATTAGTCATTGGATTTGGAGTAAAACCTCCACCCATGAATGGATTTGAACTCATTCCTGGTGGCATGAACGGATTAAATCCTCCCATATTTGGCATTCCATTTTGAGCATTTTCCGCCATCTGTTTTCTTTTCATTTCAGATACATAAGTTTTTAAATCAAATGTTGCTACTGGTTTTAATTCACGATGTGGTAAAGCAAGTTCTTTCCGATCAATTCCCCAATTGATTTTAAAATCTGGTTCATATTGGGTTTTAAATGGATTCATTCTCAAACGTTTGATAATTGCTTGGAATAATTTCATTTTTTGTAAATCGGTAACAGTTACTAATGGTGTGGATGCTGTTTTATCTTTTTCTTTACTCTTTACTTCACCACACATTTTACTAATTTCTTCTAAGGCAGCCATTTCAGTACTAATTAAATAGATTAAGTTACCACAGTTACCTTTTAATGTTTCGGCAACTTCTTTTCCATATACATCGTTTAACTGTGAAAAGTTTTGAATGATAAATGTAAATCTTATATCTCTACTACGAGCTGCTGAAACCATGGAATCTACATCGGACAAAGGTGGCATATTGGCAAACTCATCTAAAATAAAGTTTGTACGATACGTAAGTTTTCCCCCATTTGATTGGGCAACTTCAATAAGTGTTTCATAACATTGTTTTAAGAAAACGGTTAATAAGCTATGATATGTTGTTTTTTCATCATGAATAATTAAGAAAACCGCGGTTTTTTTCTCGCCAATACTTCGCATATCAAAATCGCTATGAGAAAGCATTTCGGATAATTTTTCACGAGAGGCAAAAATACGAATTTTTTGTCTAAAAGTGGATAGAATACCTCCTTTTGTTTCGGAAGGAGCATTGAAGGTTGTAGATGCAAAGATATATTCTGGAGAAGCTTCACCTTTCAAATTAAAATATTCTTGAATATATGTTTTTGCTCCTAATCTTTCTTCACCAACAGTACTCATTAAGTTGATGGAATTTAAATTGATTTCCTCTTCTTTTCCATCACGAAATAAACCAATAGCTAATCCTGAAAAGTAATCGGCTCCAGATTTTTCCCAGAAAGCTGCATCTTTATTTTTTGGATCTACTAAAATATTATTGGCAATATCTTCTAGTAATTCGGTTGCTTTATCCATATTGCCATTTTTAAAATAATAATAAGGCATGGTTAATGGATTCCAAGAATTTCCGTTATCTGGCTCTCGGAAGTTTAAAACGACAATATTATATCCTTGTTGTTTTAAGTAATCACCACAGTATTTATAAAGTTCTCCTTTAGGGTCGTTGATAATCATACTCTCGCCTTTTTTAGCTAACAGATTTACCATCGGTTTAACGATACATTCTGTTTTACCTGAACCAGTAGAACCGATTATCATAGTATGATATTCACCATCATCTACCCAGATGTCTGTTCCATTATTAATTAAAGGAACTCCTGCTCCATCGACGTGTTGATCTAATGCTTTTACATGTTTTACGTCTTTTGCTTCTTTAATTTCTTTTTCTTTAGACCATCTAGAATATCCTTTTTCTTCTTTTTCGCCAATCGTTAAGAACTTTTTAGCACTTTTATCACGATCAAAAATGTAAGATGATACACTTGAAAAAATAATAACTAAAGCCACGATAAACATGAAAATAGTTAAAATTAAATAATCACCTGTAAATGCTGGGAATGGATTTAGGCCGTAAAAAGAGCCATCATTTGCAAATGATGAAAAGTTTAAGACAGCAATGGCACATAGATATAATAAAAAGATACAAAAAATCACAAAAATTATAAAATCTTTTGATGAGACACGAAATTTCATAGAACCCTCCATTCAACTAATATATTATCACATTTTTTTACTTTTGAACAATCTATTTTTGGCTCTTTTTCTTTTTATTTAAGAAGGATGCAACAAGGATGAAAATCATAAATCCTAGAAATAGAATTGTTCCAATTAGAAATCTTGTTTGATCTTCTTCTTCATTTGTTTCTTTATTTTGATAAGTTAAAGTAAGTCTTGCAGTCGAAAAGTTTTCCGGAGTAAAAACCCAGGTGTAAACGTTTCCATTTACTTCATCGGCATTATGACTTACAACAGAATTATTTACTGTCAAATTTACTGTTAATTTTTCTAAATCCGGAAATTTTTCATAGTAGAACTTTCCAGTATCTAGTGTTGTTGTATTTGCCTCTTCATCTACCGTTTTTTTAAAATCATAAAAACCGGTATGAACTCCTGTACTGTCATCAAAACGTTCACTTGGAAAAGTATAATGATATTTTACTTGATATATTTCTCCTATTTTGGAACTTTCTACTTCATAATATTCTTCATCCGGGAATCTTGTAGGAGCTTCGCTATCATAGTCAGCATCTTTATAGGCGGTAGTTGGCCATTCACTATTATAAATTGTTGAAATCTCTTCTAAATTAGATGTTTTTATATAGCCTGTTTCTTCATATGTGAAATTTTCTAAATCGTCAATTGTCAAATTATATTCAGCTGTACAACCTGTTGTTAAAAGTAATAAAAATACACATAAGATTATTCTTTTCATTTCCTTCTCCTTTAATTTAAAACACCTGCATTACACCGGTTTACAAATTCACTTTCATTGGTGCTATAATTATTTGCTGGATCATCAAAGTATGTTGACATGTCGACAATTACATATTTTGCATTTATAAAACTCATCTTTTCATAACTAATCCCTTTAAATTCTGGTTCATATACACCTGTACTGGTTTGAGATTCAGCCGTAATATAATACTGTTCTGCTTCATTTACATCTACAATAATACGAACGTGATTACCAGAAGAAACAACATCTCCTACTTGAGCAATATATTTTCCATCCATGGAATAGTTTGTTCCAGCTTGTTTAAACGATAATGCACTATTCATAGAGATTTTTACTCCACCGTTATGCAATACCCAAGCTACAAAAGCTGAACAATCTGGGCCATAATGTGTATAAGCTTTATTCCCCCCTGGATAATACCAATTATTTATTGAGGTACCCCATTCTGGATCTACCCCGAAGAAAGAGGTTGATGGTTTATTGGTTACATTTGTAATTGAACTATAATGATTGCCTCCAAATGTATAAGGAATTCGCACACCTAAGGCATTCATATAATTTATTAATGTAGTTGCCGCGGCTGCAACTCCTTCTCTTGTTCCAACCCCAGCTGCCAAAACATTATTTAAAATAGCTGTATTTAAATCTTCAATAGATAAACCTTTGCTGCTTAAGAAGTCTCTTAATGGTTCTTTTAATTGACTTGTCGCGACTTCAAGACTTGGGTCAGTACTTATTTCACTTCCAGTACAAACTTGAGCACCTAGTTTGAATATTGCTTCGCGGTGAAGAATGTATTGATCATGTTGCCAACCTATATAAGCTTCCTTTTCTTCTTCAGTTGTTAGAACACAGTTTGTTTTATTGCTAGGAGAACAGTAATAAGAATCATCACATCGTGAATAATTGTCTCCATAAATGAGTTCTAGATAATAACAACCACCAGTTCCTGATTCTTTTTCAGGATCAAAATTATATAAATAATCGCCTAAATATGAATAAGATCTTACTACCGCATCAAAGGTACCTTTTTCTAAAATCCAATCCATTAAAGTTTCGACGCCTTCCATAAAACTATTAAAATAAGCTCCATGTGATGATTCATTAGTATGAGCATATCCATAATAATTGTAGTGGTCTGTGTTGCTGTTTACGTGTCTAAAAGACGTTTCTTTTCGAGCAATTATATATATGAATTCGGGATTAACACCTTTTTCTAAACCTAAATCGTAAATTTCACCGGCATAATCGACAAAATACTGAGCATAGGAAGCATAATTTCCGTTCGCAAAAAATTCTTCTACAAGAGAAATAAATTCAGTTCTTGATAACGGAGTTCGATTTACTGGTATTTCATCGCCAGTACAAGGCTGTTTTAAATCTTCGTCTACTTCGGTATTTTGTTCATCGGTTGTTTTATACATAAGGTCTTTTCCATAGTAATATTCGATAATGGTGTCGTATGTTCTTCCGCGAATTGCTGCTAGATAGTAAGAAGCAAAAACACTATAACCGCCATCTTCGTCTTGGTGCCGCCATTCGCTTTCATCATCAATGCCATCGCCATCGGTATCCCAAGTTATCCAACATTCACTGTATTCATTTTCAGGATCAAATGGATCGCCTTGAGGATCATTACATGGACAATTTCGGTAAATGGAATTGGCTAAATTTCCTCGAACAAAATCGCTTGAAACAGGCAAATTTTGAACTTTTAAAATATAGTCTTCTGATTGTTCAACATTTACTTTTCTTTCTTGCCAGTTAAAATCATTGATTTGAACATCAACATATTCACCATCTAAATCGGTAATAACTATTCCTTTCATTTTAGTTAAAGCTCGTTCAATGGTTTCGTTTTCATCTATGGTTTCATTGAGTCTTTTATCGCGATATGTTACTTCACAATTATTGGCTAAAGCTTCTGTTCTTACTGCGATAGCTAAAGATGCATATACATGAAAGAAATCCCCTTTTGTTCTAGTATCTAAATCTTTTGCATAAGCATATACAGCTCTTCTTACATATTCTTCTAAATCTAGAGTTGTTGTACTTCCTTCATCTGGTCCATATGGATCGTATGTTACTCTAACATTTGTACATTTTGGTTCGATATATTCATATTCGTATACATCGGATGAATTAAAAACAACAGTAACCAATAGAATTATAAAGAAAAAACCGACAATAATAAAAATAGGTATTTTAAATTTTTTAAAAAAGAGTTTTGCGGCTGCATCTAATAAGACATTAGCCTGTTTATCTTTAGTATCAAATTCTACTTCTTCTTCAGGGATATCTGGAGGTAAGGTTTCACTAGCTAATTCTTGTTGTTCTTGTTCTAATTCTTCATTATTCTCTTCCATACCTTCACCACCTAGTTCTAAGAAAATTATATCATAAACCTTTCTAGATATAAATAAACTTTTATAATACTTTTCTAATAAAACTAAATAATTAAAAAATGATTCTGTAAAAATCGAATCATTTTTTATAATATTTTCTATTTCTAATTTTTCGATAAGCGATACGGATTCGAAGACGATCCATCACCAAATTTTAGGCTATTTGGCTTTAGATTTATGACAGGTCGAATTCCTCCTGTATTATCTGCACGACCATAACTGGCCGCATTTCCTTGACCACTCACAGAAAGAACATATGCAACACTCCCCGGGAAACTATGAGGCGACATAGTCTTGTAATCGTTTCCTGTATATAGATAATAATTAGAATTGAGGCAAGCAAATCCTCCAGCCAAGTATGCTTCATCGGTTATAATTAATCCTATTGAATAAATTAAATCCCCATTTCCTATGGCTTCATCATTTACTGTGAATCGGTCATCTTGATTTTTACAATATAATGTTCGGATATCTAAATCAGATGTTCGATAGTATGTTTTGCTTGTCCCTGATCCTGTTCCTGTATTATCTGAGGAAAAAGATCTATCATTACAAAATAAGGAGTCAGCTATATATTGCTCATACTCTGTTCCTTTTATATGACTTTCATACCATGTGTCTACGGCTGTTTTAATTGTACTACTATTGATATTTCTATGTGTTTCTTCATAGGTGCTTGAGCCGATTATTCCATACATATATCCTACATAGGCATTGTCATCGCCAGATGAATTGAAACGACTTATTACAATTTGAGTATAATCTGTACTTCCGTCATTATATCCATTTTTTAATACATCAGCCTTATTAGATAATCCATCAATAACATTTGCATCTCCAGCATAGATCATTCTTATAGATCCATCTCCATTAATCCGAATAATTCTCCAATAACTATCTGCAAATTTTACCCAATTGTTTTCGACGGTTCCTCGGTAGTAATAACTCACCCCATAATCATCTGGGGCACTACATAAATATCCGCTTGTACTTTCAGCACCACTCACTTTTACCGTTCCATCTTCATTTACTTCTGGACAGGCTCCTGTATCATCTAACTGAGCAATGATATTACAATTGATACTATCTTCCCCATATTTTTCAACACACTTTTCATAATCCGTTGGTAAGTGATCAGAGTATTTAGCTGTAATAGTTACTTTAGCACTCCATGTACTATTTTGGACTCCT
>CALVPL010000107.1 GCA_944351315.1 uncultured Bacilli bacterium
AATATTTATAAAAAATAAGTGTGAGTTGTTGAATTTTTTATAGAAGTATGTTACGATACTTTCGTAATATAAAAGATAATTGTGTGCACAAGTGAATATTATATTACAAATTTTTTATTTCACTTGGTCAAAGCAAGGAAATATTTATAAAGAATAGTACTCGTTAGAGAGTAACTATTCTTTTTGTTTTGCATAAAGTGTGTTATAATAACTTTAGAAAGGGCGGATATACATGAGAATTTATAATACTTTAACTCGTAAGGTTGAAGAGTTTGTTCCTTATGAGGAAGGTAAAGTAAAGATGTATACGTGTGGGCCAACTGTTTATAACTATGCTCATATCGGTAATTTACGGACTTATATTTTTGAAGATGTTTTAGAAAAAACATTAAGATATTTGGGATATGAGGTTACTCGATGTATGAATATTACAGATGTTGGGCATTTAACCAGCGATTCTGATTCTGGGGAAGATAAAATGGTTAAAGGGGCTAAAAAAGAGAATAAAACCGTTTTAGAAATTGCTCGTTTTTATACAGAAGCTTTTAAAAAAGATTTTGCTAAATTAAATATTAAATGGCCAGAGATTGTCTCGCCAGCTACAGAGAATATTCCAATGTATTTTAAAATGATTGAGAGATTATTAGAAAAAGATTTGGCATATATTAGTGGTGGAAATGTTTATTTTGATACTTCTAAATTAGACGATTATTATCAATTAACCAATCATAAAATTGATGAAATGGTTGTCGGTGTTCGTGAGGGAGTAGAAGAAGATCAAAACAAAAGAAATCAAGCGGATTTTGTTTTATGGTTTACCAAATCTAGGTTTGAGGATCAAGAACTCAAGTGGGATAGTCCATGGGGTGTAGGATATCCTGGTTGGCACATTGAATGTTCTGGGATATCAATTTCTCATTTAGGCGAATATTTAGACATTCACTGTGGAGGTGTTGATAACATTTTTCCACATCATACAAATGAAATTGCTCAAAGTGAAGGATATTTAGGTCATAAGTGGTGTCGTTATTGGGTACATGGTGAACATTTAAATGATTTATCTGGAAAAATGAGTAAAAGTAAAGGAGAATTTTTAACTGTTTCTTTATTAGAAGAAAAAGGATATGATCCAATTGCTTATCGTTATATGTGTTTAACTAGTCATTATCGTAAGCAATTGACATTTAGCTATGAAATTTTAGAAAATGCTATGCAAAGCTATCAAAAGTTAAAAAATCGTATTTCAAGTTTAAAACATGATGAGCATATTGATGAACAAGTTTTTTTACAATACGATCAAAAATTTAAAGATTTTCTTTCAGATGACTTAAATACTTCTAATGCTTTAACTACTATTTATGATTTATTAAAAAGTGATGTGGATGAATCTACAAAATATGCTTTAATTAAAAATTGGGATCAAGTTCTTTCTTTAGATTTAGTTTCTTCTAAAGAAATTGATGAAGAATTAGAAAGCTATATTTTACAAAAAATTGCTGAACGAGATGAAGCTAAGAAGGAAAAGAATTTTGAATTAGCAGATCAAATTCGGGAAGAATTGCTACAAAAAAATATTGTTCTTAAAGATACTAGAGAAGGTACAATTTTTGAAATTCAATAAAAATGCCTAGAAGAAAACGGCATTTTTTTCTTTTTTTTCATTTACTTTAGACGTATATTTTGGTATGATTAAATAGAAAGAATAAAAGCGAGGTTGATCTGTATGCAAAAAGAAATTATCGATAAAATTAATTTGTTAGTTTCCATGAGTGGCACGTCAAATAATTATGAAACGTTACAAGAAGAGCTTCTTTTATTAGAAAAAAAGATAGAAATTCAAAAAGATAAAGTTCGAACTTTAAAGAAAAGTATTTCTGAAAATACTTATATGAAAGCTAGCGATCGAATTATCGATGAAAATATTAAAATTGGAATTGAAAATAGATTACAATCTTGTCAAGATAATTTAGATAGTCTTAAAGAACAGTTAACTCATCTTTTAACAGATGAAAAAAAAGGTCATGATGAAATTTCTTTACTTGAAGAGGAACAAGCTCATTTAAGAAGTTTTTTAGAAGCTTTAGAATTAAAAATGAAAACGATTGGAAGTAAAGATAAAAATATTTTTGCTCGTTATGAAACAATGATTGATGATACAACAAAAGAGTTAAAAAAATTAGAAAAACAATTGAAAGAAAAAGGAAAAGAATATCAAGATATCTGTGATCAATTAGAAAAACTTGGAAGTCGCCGTGAAGATATAGAAAATAAAATTGCTAAAGAAAAAATGCAATTAGAAGAAATCAATGCTCTTTTAGCTAATCCTAATTCTTATATTGATCAAAAAACTAAACGTGAAGATGAAAAACGGATTGATCAAATGACGGATGAATTAGAAACCATGGAACGAAGAAAATTGGAAATCATTACTGATCCTTCGTATATTGCTTATGATGCTATCAATTTAATCATGGAAGAAGATTTTGCAAGTGCTTTAAGTAAAATAAAAGAATTAGTAACTATTGTAAAATCTAAACCATTTATGGAATATGATAGTACTGAATTAGAAGAATTGTTGGAGTCTAAAACCAATGAACGAGATGCTTTAGCAGCTCAAGTTGAAAATAAAGCGTATGTAGATGGTGAATTAACCATTAAAGAAACAAGAATGAATTTTTTAAAGGAACAACGTCAAGATATTGAACAAATGATTCAAGAATTACAGAAAAAAATTGAAACTATTGATACGGTGAAAGTGGCTAAACTTTCTGAATATGTTTCTGATGCTAAGAAGAGTCGTGAAGCATTAAGAAAAGAAATTTCGGATTATCAAAATGTTGTTGTTTCTAATAAAGAATTTAAAACTCCTAAGAAAGAGGCAAGTTTGCGAGCTTTTTTAAAACAAAAACAAGAAGAACTTGCTCATTTAGAAGAATATGTTTTTGCTTTTGAACAAGATTTGGAAAATTTGGTTATTGAATCTAAAGAATTAGAAGAAATAGAATTAGGAAAATTACAAAAGAAATTGCAACTTATTCATGAGGAAGAAAAGAAAATTCAGAAAGATCGTTTTTTCAGTTCTTCAGCCAAAAATATTTTAGCTATTGAAAAAGATAAAGAAGAAGTTAAAAAATTGAATGATGAAGTAAAAGATATTTTAAATCGAAAGCATTATACTCAGAAACCTGAACAAATTTATGATGAAATTGAACTTTTACTTGGTTCTATAGAGAATCCTTTAAATGATCTTTCTGAAAAAGAAGATTCTGGGGATTATATCGATTTAGGCGAATATCGAATTGATATGAATTCTACTAAGGAACCAGAAAATGTTGTAGTTCAAAATGAAGAAGTTCCAGCTGTTTTTGAAGAAGAGAAACCAGCTATTCCAGATCCTGTAGTTTTGGAAAGTACTATGCAAATGGAACCTGTTTTACCGGATGCTCCTTTAGAAGATGCTCCTATTTTTGAACCGATTTTTGAGGCCCCTGAAACCCAAGAAGTAAATGATATTCCTACAGTTATACCTAATCGTTTTAAAGTGGTTCGGGTTGAACCTTTAAATGAGATTGAGGATAAAATTGAATCTTTAGAACCTAAAGAGGATGAATATATAAGTTTTAATAGTTTGTTTGAAGGAGGAAATAAAGATGAAAATTCAAATTAATTCAATTATTACTCTTTCAAATGAAGAACAATATATGGTTTTAAATGAAGCCAATTATGAAAATAATCGTTACTTTTTGGTTATGGGAATTGATCAAAATAAAGAAATCATTTCTTCTAAGGTAGCTATTTTTAAAGAAGAAATTGATCAAGAAGATGTTTATGTTTCTAAAGTAGAAGATTCTAAATTAATTATTGAATTAACGAAATTATTAAAAAGTCAGTTGTAAAATTGGTTTTTCTATTTTACTTTTTTTCTTCTTCATTGTATAATAGATGATGTAGTAAGGAGGAAAAAATTATGGAATTAAAAGGTAGTAAAACCGAAGCAAATTTGATGGCTGCTTTCGCTGGTGAAAGTCAAGCTCATACAAAATATAAATATTATGCTTCTCAAGCAAAAAAGGATGGTTATGAACAAATTGCTTCTATTTTTGAAGAGACAGCAAATAACGAAAAAGAACATGCTAAGTTATGGTTTAAAGCTTTACATGGTGGATCTATTCCAGATACTATGACAAACTTAAAAGATGCTGCAAGTGGTGAAAACTATGAGTGGACAGATATGTATAAAGAGTTTGCCAAGGTTGCTCGTGAAGAAGGATTTGAAGATATTGCATTTCTTTTTGATGGAGTTGCTGCAATTGAAAAGAACCATGAAGAACGTTATTTAAAACTTATTGGAAATATTGAAGATAATTTGGTATTCCAACGTGGAGAAGAAAAAGTATGGATTTGTCGTAATTGTGGACATATTCATGTTGGTACTACAGCACCTGCTGTTTGTCCAGTTTGTAAACATCCACAAAGCTTTATGGAAATCAAAGCTGAAAATTATTAGGAAGTATGGAAATACTTTCTTTTTTTTGATATACTAATTTTAGAATGAGGGTAGAAATATGACACATTTAAATCGAAAACAAAAAAAGGTTTTGTTTATTGGAATTGGAATATTAATGGTTGTGATTTTTGTTGGTGGATTTTTGATATTTTATTCTCCTATAAAGAAAAATTTAGAAGAACCTATTTTGGATAATCGACCAATTGAACCTGTTTTACCTGAACAAGCATTAGATATGTATTCTACACTTACCAAAGAATGTTCAGGAGCCTTAGTTTGGAATTTAGCGGTTGGTAAGAAGATAGAAATTGATAATTTAGCGGATACGAATGCTTGTCATAATGACAATTATTATTCTAAAATGGTTGGCTATACTTATAATGATGTTGGAGTCGTTTTACATGTGAATGTTTTAAAAAGAGTTGAGAACAATCTATATAAAATTGATGATACATATGTTGGAGTCTATGATGATACTACAATTAATGGGATGCTTGATAATGGAACTACTTATGAATATGTTTTTGAACAACTAGAAGATGGGTATAAATTGATTCAAGTGAATTTAATGCCTGTTTCATAATTAGGCTTGCACAAGAAAAAAGAAAGTGTTAAAATACATTTATGTAAACGAGGAAGGTATACTAAGTAGTTTATTTTGTTCCTTAAAGAGAGAAAGTATTATAAGCTGAGAGTACTTTTAAGAAGAAAAAATGAATGAATTTCATATACTGGAGTTTCAAACGTTTATCTGCGTTAAAGATGAAAGTGCTAGATTCCTTCTAGAAATTGGGTGGTACCACGGGTAAACTCGTCCCAATGTTCTAGAAGTTTTTTTATTTGTAGGAAGGTGAAAGAATGAAAGAAAAAGTATTAGAGTTAAAGAGTGTTGCTTTACAAGAAATTAAAGATCTTACTAAAGAAGCGGATATTTTAAATTGTAAAGCGAAATATCTAGGAAAAAAGAGTGAGCTAAATGAACTTTTAAGTTCTTTAAAAGATTTAGATGTAGAAGAAAAAAAGATTATGGGACCACTTCTAAATCAAACCAAAAAGGAATTAGAAGAAGCATTTTTAGAACAATTGGAAAAAATTCAAATGCAAATTTCTTATGATTTTGATGAGACATTACCTACATATGTAGAAAATGGTTCTTTGCATCCGATTACCCTAGTGGCTAAAGAAATGACAGATATTTTGAAAAAGATGGGTTTTACAGTTGTAAGTGGACCTGAAATGGAAGAAGAGTATTATAATTTTGAAGCTTTAAATATTCCTAAAGATCATCCGGCTAGAGATATGCAAGACACTTATTATTTAGATAATGGAAAATTACTTCGTACTCATACTTCGCCAAATCAAGTTCGGGCGATGCAAAAGTATGGTGCTCCTTTAAAAGTTTGTGCACCTGGAAGAGTTTTTCGGAATGAGGATATGGATGCCAATCATGATACTACTTTCTTTCAATTGGAAGGAATGGTTATCGATAAAGGAATTTCTATTTCTAATTTGATTTATGTTATGCGTAGTTTGCTTTCAGAAACATTTAAAAGAGATGTAAAGGTGCGTTTACGTCCAGGATTCTTTCCATTTACAGAACCCAGTTTTGAACTAGATTGTTCTTGTTTGATTTGTGGTGGAAAAGGTTGTCCAACATGTAAAAATAGTGGTTGGCTTGAATTCTGTGGTTGTGGAATGATTCATCCAAATGTGTTAAGAGAAAGCGGGATAGATCCAAAAGAGTATACCGGATTTGCTTTCGGTTTTGGAATTACTCGAATTGCTATGATGAAATATAAGATCGGGGATATTCGGGTGTTAAATAGTGGAGACGTTCGTTCTTTACAAGAATTTGAGGTAGAATAGGAGGTTTTAAAATGTTAATTTCATGTAATCGTTTAAAAAAATATATTAAAAATGCTGAAGATATTGATTTTTTACATATTTGGGATGATTTTACTTTACGAGTTGCCGAAGTTGAAGGGGTAACCATTAAGGGTAATGATATAGATAATGTTGTTACAGCGAAAATTGTCGCTTGTGAAAAACATCCAGAAAGTAATAAATTATCTTTACTTAAAGTTAGTGATGGAGAAAAGGAATACAATATTGTTTGTGGAGCACCTAATGTACACGTTGGACTTATCGGAGTTTTAGTTCGCGATGGCGGGATGGTTAGTGGAATGAAAATTAAGACTCGCAACCTTGCTGGATATCCTTCTGAGGGAATGATGTGTGCCGTTGATGAATTAGGGATTGGTGTAGATCATGATGGAATTTTAGAACTTCCTAGTGATACACCAATTGGTGTGGATTTTAAAAGTCTTTATCCAGTAGAAGATATTATTGTTGAGATTGATAATAAGAGTTTAACAAATCGTCCAGATTTATGGGGCCATTATGGAATTGCTCGTGAGGTTTGTGCTATTACAAATCATGAATTGTTGCCATTAGATTTAATGGAAATTCCAACTAATGGAGAAGATTTAGATATTCAAATTGAAGATGAAAATCTTTGCAAAAGATATTGTGGTTTAAAACTTGCTCATTTAAACAATAATAAAACTCCTTTAGATATGCAAATTTTCCTTTATTATGCGGGTATGCGTTCTATTAATTTGTTTGTCGATGTTACGAACTTTTTGATGTTGGAACTTGGTCAACCTATGCATGCTTTTGATGAACGAGTTGTCAAAAATATTCGAGTAAAACTTGCTAAGGAAAATGATAAATATACAACATTAGATGGTGTAGAAAGAACACTTTCAAAAGATACTTTAATGATTGCCAATGGCGATAAGTATTTTGGTATTGCTGGTGTTATGGGTGGACTTGATAGTGAAATTTTATCAGATACAACTAGTATTTTTATTGAATCGGCAAATTTTGATGCAGGAAGTATTCGCAAAAGTGCCGTTCGTTTGGGACTTAGAACAGAAGCAAGTGCTCGTTATGAAAAGAGCTTAGATCCAAATATGTGTGATGTGGCAATTAAACGTTTAGCTTATTTGTTAAAGCAAGAAAATCCAGATATGGTTATTGCTTCTAATTTAACCGATATTTATCCTGAACCATTAAAAGAAAAAAATGTTGTCTTAAAAAAAGATACCCTAAAAACCTATACAGCTATTGATTTTACTGATCAAGAGGTTGTTAACTCTTTAGAATCTTTAGGTTTTAAAGTAAAAGTGTTAGAAGATGCTTATGAAATAGTTGTTCCAACTTACCGGGCTACAAAAGATGTAAGCATGGATGCGGATATTATTGAAGAAATTGTTCGTCTTTATGGTTATGAAAATATTAAAGAAATTCCTTTAAAATTAGAGTTGACTGGTAAAGAAGAAGATACAGTATGGAATAAGGAATACGATGTTAAAAGATATTTAGCAACTCGTTATTCTTTAAATGAAGTTCATTCTTATTTGTGGTATGATACTTCATTCTTAAAAACTTGTCATTTAGAAAAAACAGGTGTTTCTTTATTAGGAAAAAATGAAAATAATATTCTTCGTGATGATTTGTCTTTAAGTTTGTTACCAATGGTAAAAAATAATCTAAAAAATGTGAACAAATTAGGAATTTTTGAAATTGGAACTGTAATTGTTGATAATGAAAATAAAAGACGTTTATCTATTCTTTTAGCTGATGAGGAGAATAATATGCCTTCTATTTATTCTAAAGCTAAAGAAATTGTTGTTTCCTTATTTAAAGCTTTAAAACATCTTCCGGTTGAATTTAAAAAAGGAAGAAAAGATAAATATTATGATGAAAAATTAAGTTATGAAATTTTAGTAAATAAAAAGACTATTGGTTATGTTTTGGTATTTAATGGAGAATGTACAAGATATGTCGGTAAGAAAAAAGCAATGGTTGCTGTAGATATTGATTTTGATATGTATGTCGATTTAAAAGTTTCAGAAATTTTCTATGAAACGGTTAGTAAATATCCAAATGTTACTTTAGATTATACGATTCTTACCAATAAAGATTTTAATTATGAAGATCTTTTAAAGATTTTAAAACCTTTTAATAATAAATATGTTAAAGAATATAAACTTGTCGGAACTTATGAAGATAAAGAAGTTAAAAAATATACCATGAGATATATTTTAGGTAGTGAAGATAA
>CALVPL010000108.1 GCA_944351315.1 uncultured Bacilli bacterium
TATATATTTTTTTATTTCTTCTTTTGATGCTTTACTTTCTTTTGGACTTACGATAGTTAATATAATTACATTTTTATTTTGATATTCTTGATAAAGTTTTTCAATGCTTTCTAATTCTTCTTTACAAATGGAACAAGTCATTGACCAGAAATTTAAGAAGATGGTTTTGTCTTGATATTTTTCTAATGAGAGTTCTTGGTTGTTTAAATCTTTTAATGTGAATTTTGGTGGTGTTTTTAAATCTATATTATTTCCGCTTCCGCAATTTGATAAACCGCTTTCATTTATAGTACAACTATTTAAAGATTTTTCTGGTATAGATTTTATTCCGTTGTATAGTAAAATTATTCCAATAACAATTAAAAGTAGGCCGCCGATTTTTACTAAATTCATTAAAGCTTTTTGATGTTTTTTTAGTAAGTTTAAAGCCTCATTTGTAAAAAGTCCTAATATTAGAAAAGGAATAATAAACCCGATTGCGTAGAGAAGAACGTAAAGATTACCTATAAGCATGCTTTCTTCACTTCCAGCCATCATAAGGACAGATGATAGAGCAGGACCTACACATGGTGTCCAAGCAAAACTAAATAAAAAACCTAGAATGAATGCAAATAAAGGATTCATTTTTTTGATATTGATATTTGCATTTATTTTCTTTTCTTTTTGAAGAAATTTAATTTTAATTATTCCAGTTTGAAATAATCCCATAACAATAATTAAAATGCCACATATGATTAAAAGAATGTATTTAGAATTATTAAAAAAACTACCAATAGCCGTAAATGAAAGACCTAAGATAAAAAAAGAGGCCGATATTCCTAAGACAAAGAAAAGTGTATGTAAAAGTGTCGTTTTTCTTTTATAAGTAATGGTTCCATCTTCATTTACTGTTTTAGCACTTCCAGCTAAATAACTCATATATAAAGGAATAATTGGGATAATACATGGTGAGAAAAAAGAAATTAATCCTTCTAAAAATACGGTGATAAATCCAAAACTTTCTAACATAGTTACCTCCTAATGCCTTGGGTATTTTATCAAATTTTTTTTATTTTGAAAAGCTTATTTTAATGCATAGCTACTATTAATTACCGGAATACTGTAAAGTAGTAAAATGTCGGCATTTTCTTGCCAGTTGATTTCAGAAACATTTTTTAGATAATCACTTCCAATATAGCGAAGATCAATTACTGTAATTTTCTTATATTCTGGAATTAATAATGGAATAAGAGAACTTGCAAATGAATCTCTAAAAACGATAAGTTCTTTATGGGAAGTTGCCTTTTCATTTTCGATAAATAATAGAGGAGTTGCACCGCTTAAGAACACGTCATAACCATCTAAATTATTGATATTTTCTTTTTGATAAACTTTTTCTGTTTTTTGTTTTTCATAATTATATACAGTTGCCTCTTCGATAATATCGTTTGTGTAATAAGTGATTGTTTCTCCTTTAATATTATTAGGAATTCGAGATTTTAAAGCTCCATAAAATGGTGATACTTCTTGTTTGGTCCAAGTATAATTTGTTTGAGATAAATTCATTTCGATTTTTAATTTTTGAACGACATTTTCTAATTCAGATTGTTTCCAATGAATATCTGTTTGATAATAACTTTCTATATTTAATTCTTCAAATAAAGAAATGTAGGAATAGTCTTGAAATTCTTGTTTTACTTGGTTTACTAGTTCCTCATAATTTAATTTCGGAATTTTCGGATCGTCTACATAATAGATTTTATCTGGAATAATACTATAGTAAACATTTGAAGATTTGTTATAGGTATCAAGAGTCTTGTTTAAAATTTTTGTAAAGCGATCCACTGATTTTTTATCAATGGTAGTATTTAGTTCATATAAGGAATCCTCTATTTGAATGACATTGTTTTCTTCTTTTTTTTGTAAAAGATTTAAAGATACAATTCCTTTTAATTCTCTAAATTCTGTTCGATATGGGAATTGGTCTGTTAAATAATCTGTCCATTTGGAAAAGTATTCGTTGTTTAAAATGTTAGTCATAGAAAAATTTGGAATTTGTTCTAATTTTCTTCTTTCTTCTTTAGATAGTTCAGCATCTGGTTTAATTATACCTAAAATGCAAAATACAAACATGGGGCCTAAAATACAAATAATTGTTAATTTATCTTTCATATCTTTCTCCTTCTAAAATCTAAAGTATAAAAATGGATTATACGAATCGTCAATGATATATCCTGTTATAATGAAAAGTAAAATCATTAAAAAAATTGGTTCGGCAATGATTAAAACTTTTTTTCCAGTTTTGAAATTGGCAATTTTTTGGTATAAATTTTTTATCCATGGACCCATTCCTATAAAAGCTAGAATTAAAACGATTAAATAATTACTTAAGTAAAAATTGGTTTCTACATTAGTAAATGGTAAGTTAAAGTTAAATAGGTTTTGGAAGAAAAGACCAATGCCTGCTATAGACTCTGTGTTGAATATGATAAAACTAAATAAGATTAAAATGAATGTGGAAATGTGGGCAAATATTTTGTGTTTATCAAGAAATTTTTGCCATACAAATTTTTCTAAAAGTAAAAGAATGGCAAAATAAAGTCCCCATAAAACAAAATTCCAACTTGCTCCGTGCCATAATCCAGTTGTTAACCACACGATTAAAATGTTTCTAATTTGTTTTTTCTTGCCTAAACGATTTCCGCCAAGAGGAATGTAGAGATAATCTCTAAACCATGTAGATAAAGAAATATGCCAACGACGCCAAAAATCCGTTATGCTTTTTGCTGTTAGTGGATAATTGAAGTTTTCTAAGAA
>CALVPL010000109.1 GCA_944351315.1 uncultured Bacilli bacterium
TTTAAGGAAGCAATATTAGATGTGGACTCAGAAGCTTTTTTTGTAATTAATGATTGTTATGAGGTTCATGGTGGTGTCAAAAGGGATAATTTGCCATTTCTATAATGGCTTTTTTATGCTATAATGAAAATAATAATGAGGTGATAATAAGTGAAGTTAATTAAAGTAGAACATGCATATAAAATTTATAAAAACGGAACAACTGCAGTTGCAGATTTAAGTGTTTCTATAGATAAAGGCGAATTTGTTTTTGTTATTGGTTCTACTGGCAGTGGAAAAAGTACATTTATTAAAATGCTTTATCGGGAAGAAAAACCTACCAAGGGTAGTGTCATTGTCGGTGGAATTGATGTGGCACGACTTCGTAATTCTAAAGTATACAAATTAAGAAGAAAATTAGGAGTTGTTTTCCAAGATTTTAAGTTGCTTCCTAAACTTACCGTTTATGAAAATGTTGCTTTTGCACTTGAAACGCTTGGATTACCTTCTGATGAAATTCGACCTAAAGTTTTACGGGCGATTGAAGCTGTTGGTTTAAAAGAGAAAACTCGTAATTTGCCTAGTGAATTATCTGGTGGTGAGCAACAACGTGTTGCGATTGCTCGAGCGATTGTTAATGATCCTAAATTGTTAATTTGTGATGAGCCGACTGGAAACTTGGATCCAGATACTTCTAAAGGAATTATGAAAATATTGGATAAAATTAATAAGGAGCTTGGGACAACCATTATTATGGCAACTCATGATAAGGATTTAGTAAATCAAATGAAGAAGAGAGTCTTGGTCATTGAAAATGGTGTTTTAGCTAGCGACACGAAGAAAGGAAGTTATAAAGTTCATGAAAGCGTTAAGAATTCTAACTAGAAGTATTCGAGATTCTTTTAAAAGTGTTTTTCGAAACTTTTCTTTATCTATAGCTTCCATTGCTTGTACAACAATTACATTAATTTTGGTAGCTATATCTTTATTTTTGTCTTATAACGTTCAACAAGTTACCAAAGATTTGGAACACGAACTTACTATTGTAGTTTATTTAAATAAAGATGTAACAGATGAACAAAAAACAGAAATAGAAAATGATTTGAAAACAATGGAAAATGTTGATAGCTATGAATTGAAAAGTAAAGATGAATGGAAAGCTGAAATGAAAGATGAAGACGAGAGTCTTGAGAATGCTTTAGATATATTTGAAGAAAATCCATTATTAGATTCTATTATTGTAACGGTTAAAGATGTAAAAGATTTGAGTGAAACAGCTGAAAAATTGCGTAAATATGATTTTGTTAATAGTGCTGAATATGGCGAAGGAATGGTTGAAAATGTAATTGGCATTTTTGATGCGATAAGTTTTGGAACTTTTGCAATTGTTATAGCCCTTGTTTTGGTTACTGCTTTCTTAATTAGTAATACGATTAAATTGACTATTTTTTCAAGAAGAACTGAAATTGAAATCATGCGTTTAGTTGGAGCTAGTAATACAGCGATTAAATTACCTTTTGTTTTTGAAGGTTTTATATTAGGTGTTTTAGGTAGTATCTTGCCAATTTTATTGAGTATTTATGGTTATGTATTCTTATATAATCAAACTGGCGGATATGTATTTACCCAAATTATTACCTTGGTAAAACCTTTCCCATTTGTTTTATTTGTTTGTTTGTGTTTAGTAGTGATCGGTTCTTTAGTTGGAATGTTAGGTTCTTGGAGAGCGGTTAGAAAGTATTTAAAAATATGATTAAGAAAATTTTCGGAATAAGCTTTTGTTTTCTTCTATTTTCTTTTAGTTTCCTTTCTAATGTATCGGCAGAAGATGCTCAAACACTGGGAGAATTAAAGAAATCTTATCAAGACAAATTAGATGAAAAAGCTAGAAATGAAGCTATGTCTTCTGAAGCAAAAGCTGAAATAGCCCGTAAGGAAGCCGCTTTAAAACAAGCTGAGGCTGATATTCATGATGCGAGAGCTGAAATGGAACAAGCTCAAAAAGATATTGATGCTTCAAATCAGAGAATTGATGAGTTAAAAGTAAATGCTTCAGAAGTTTTACTCTATTTACAACAAATGAAGGGAACCAATGCTTATATAGAATATGTTACTGGAGCTACTACCATGACGGATATGATTATGCGAATTGCTGCCGTTGAACAGTTATCTAATCAAATTCATGGAACTATTGGTGATTTAGAAACTGAAATTAAACGGAATGAAGATTTAAAAAAAGAATTGGATGAAAAAACAAAAAAATTAGAAGCTCAAACTGTTGAATATAAAAAGGTTATTGAAGAAAATTATGATAAAGTTGATGAATATGATAGCTATGCTTTAGATATTAATGCTCAAATTACATCTTTAAAAAATTTACTAGATACTTATGAAGATAAATGTGCTAAATGGGCTCCTGAAAAAGGAGATAATGCTATTTTAAATGTCGATTGTATTGAACCAAAATATGATGATAGTGGTGATCTTATTCCAATAGGCAACGATGGGTGGTTGAAACCTTTATATTCTGGAGTTATCACTAGTGAGATTGGTAGTCGTTGGGGAAGTTATCATAATGCTTTAGATATTGGCGGAAATGCTGAAGGAACACCTGTTTATGCTGCAGCTGCCGGAGTTGTATCGGGAATGGTTCATAGATATAGTTGTGGTGGTAATATGCTTTACATTGATGTCAACGTTAATGGCGAAGCTTATACAACTTATTATTATCACTTATTAAGTTTTAATGTGAATTTAGGAGATGTTGTAACTCAAGATACTATAATTGGTTATGTTGGCGGTTATTCAACTGGTAAAAATCATGGAGGATATGATAGTTGTACGACAGGAGCTCACTTACACTTTGGAGTTGCAAAAGGCTACTATAATGGATATTCGATCTCTAAAAATAATGTTATAACGCCTCCGGGATTTTCAAATACTTACGGTTGGCGTTTCTATAGTCGTTATGATATGTATTAGCAAAAACTTAACGTTTTTGCTTTTTTATGGTATACTTATAAAGTAGGTGATATTTTTGAAGAATAAAAGAGTTAGAAGTGGTTTTTTGTTTCTCTTTTTACTAAGTATAATTTTTATTCCTTTTCGGAATGTTTCAGCATTGGATGATGGTGCAAGTACTTTAGGTGATTTAAGAGCTATTTATAATGATTTGTTAAAAGAAAAACAAGAGTATGATAATTTAAGTGCTGAAGCAAAAGCTGAGATCGCTCGGAAAGAAGCAGCTATTTCTCAGGCTGAAGCCGATATTCACAAAGCAGAAGAAGATATGTTACAGGCAGAACAAGATATTGCAGAATCTAATAAACGAATTGAAGAAATGAAAGTTACTGCTAGTGATGTTTTACTTTATTTGCAACAAATGAAAGGTACTAATGCTTATGTAGAGTATGTTACTGGAGCGACTACCATGACGGATATGATTATGCGAATCGCTGCCGTTGAACAGTTGTCCGATCAAATTCATGGTACTATTGATGAATTGGAAGCTGAGATAAAGAAAAATGAAGAATTAAAAGTTGAATTAGAGCAAAAGAAGAAAGATTTAGAAGCTCAGGCCATTGAATATCAAAAGATTATTGACGAAAATTATGATAAATTGGAAGAATATGATAAGTATGCACCAGGAGTGAAGGAGCAACTTGATTTAGCTAAAAGTAGACTAGATATGTATGAAAAAAAATGTCAAGAGACAGTTGGAAGTACTGCTGATAATGTAGTTCTTGCTACTTGTTCTACGGTTCCTTTAAACAGTGGCTGGTTAAAACCTTTAAATTATGGAATTATTACAAGTACGATTGGTGTTCGTTGGGGAGAATATCACAATGCCTTAGATATTGGTGGTCCTAGTCCTTTTGAAGGAACACCTGTTTATGCCGCGGCTTCGGGAATTGTATCCGGAATGATTCCTCGATATAAATGTGGAGGAAACATGCTTTATATTGATGTGTTTGTCGATGGTAAGGCTTATACAACTTATTATTATCACTTGCTTGATTTTAATGTGAATTTAGGGGATGTTGTAACTCAAGATACTGTGATTGGTTGGGTCGGTGGTTATTCTACAAGTAAAAGTCATGGTGGATATGATGGCTGTACAACAGGAGCTCATTTGCATTTTGGAGTAGCAAATGGTTATTATAATCCTAAGGTAGGCATTCAAAGAGCAAATGTTATTACACCTCCTGGTTTTCCAAATAGTTCTGGTTGGAGTTTTTATTCAAGAACCGATATGTATTAGGATAGATTTTTCTATCCTTTTTTTGTATAATAAGGCTGGTGAATTTTTATGACATATTCCATGAAGTTGAAAGAAGAAATTTGTAGTAATTCTATTAGTCGAAATGAGATATTTCCTGAACTTTCTGCTATTATTCGGTATGATGCTTTACTTCATGAAACTGGTTTTTCGTTAACTTTTGAAAATGCATCTATTGCTCGACGAGTTTATAAAGATATAAAAAGTATTTTTAATTTATCTGTTCATATTATTGTTCGTAATCAAAGAAGATTTCGAAATAAACAAATTTATATTTTGGAAGTAAAAGATCACGCGAATATGATTTTGGAAAGATTAAATATTGTAAAGAATCATTCTTTATTGACAATGAGTCGTAATGATTTAGCTTGTCCTGAAGAGATGATTGCATTTGTTCGAGGGGCCTTTTTAGTTATTGGTTCAATTAATGATCCAGCAACTAGTGGATATCATTTAGAATTTGTTTTTGATCAACTTGCAGATGCTAATTTTTTTAATACCTTGTTACATGAAATGAAATTTGATACAAAGGTTTTAGAAAGAAATAATAAATTTATGGTTTATTTAAAAAGTTCTGAAGAAATTAGTGATATGATCCGAATGTTTCAAGCTTCAAATTCTTTATTTTATTTTGAAGATGTTCGGATTTATCGAGATCATAAAAATATGGTGAATCGTTTAAATAATTGTGAAATTGCCAATCAAGAAAAAAGTTTACGAACCGGAAATCAACAAGTTCAAGATATTTTGTATTTAAAAGAACATGATTTGATAGATTTGTTGGATGAAAAGACAAAAATAATTATGGAATATCGTTTAAAATATCCAGAAAGTTCTTATCAAGAATTAGCTTCTATTATTTCTATGGAAACAGGTTATGTAATTGGAAAATCGGGAATTAATCATCATTTTATTAAAATGAAAAAATTAAAAGAATTGCATGAAAAAAAGGCTTAAATGATTTGATCAATTAAGCCATATTTTTTTGCTTCTTCACTGGTTAAATAATAGTCTCGATCGGTATCTTTTTGAATTTTTTTTAATGGTTGATTGGTATTTTTTGCTAATATTTTATTTAGTTTTTCTTTCATTTTTAAAATACGTTCACAAGCTATTTTCATATCACTTGCTTGACCTTGCATACCTCCTAGTGGTTGATGAATCATAACATCCGCATTTTCTAGAGCAAATCGTTTGCCTTTTGTGCCTGAAGAAAGAAGAAATGCAGCCATTGATGCGGATAGTCCAATACAAATAGTTCTAATATCACTTTTGATATAGTTCATGGTGTCATATATTGCCATACCACTTGTAACTGATCCTCCTGGACTATTGATATACATATAGATGTCTTCGTGATTTTTAGAGTCCAAATAGAGTAGTTCACTGACAATTAAATTAGCTGTTTGATCAGTAATTTCGCCACTTAAAAAAATAATTCGATCTTCTAATAAACGAGAATATAAGTCATATGCTACTTCATGAGTGCTACTTTTTTCTAAAACTGTTGGTATTATATTCATTTTCTCACCTACTATTATCATAGTATGATATTATAAAAACTATTCAAAAAATAACATATTTGTGTTAAAATATTTGAAGAATAGAAAAGGCTAGGAGATATTATGCAAGAAATAAAAGTAACTTATCAAAATCAAACTATTAATGTTTCAAAAGGTACACTTTATTATGATGTGGCTAAGAAATTTCATTTAGAGAATACTTTAGCAGCTCAAGTTGGTAATGAAGTTTTTTCACTTGATTCTAAAATATTAGAAAATTGTACGGTTTCTTTTTTAGATGTTACTTCGTTAGCTGGTTATAAAATTTATCAAGGAGCTTTAAAATTTTTGTTTTATGTTTCTGTAAAGGAATTATATCCTGATGCTGAAGTATTGTTTTTGCATAGTGTTCCTAAAGGAATTTTAAGTGAGATTCGTATAACTCAAAATCTTACTTCAGATGATGTTTCAAAAATTAAAGGACATATGGCTTCTATTGTTGAAAAAAAGGAACGTTTTTATCGTTATCATTTAGATAATCAAGATGCTTATCATTATTTTATGAATCGTCATGAAGAAGAAAAAGCTTATAATATTCAAAATACTCCTAAAGAAGTGGTTACGATGTATCGCTTGCGGGATCATTTAAATTATTTTTATACTATGATGCCTTATGATACTAAGGTGATTAATCGATTTGAACTTGTCTTTTTAGGAAGAAATCGTATTGTTTTGGTTTGTCCAAATGTAACAAGTGGAAATCACATTCCTGAGTATGTTCATTATGAAAATATTGTGGCTAATTTTATGTCTACTAAAAAATGGTTAAGACAAATGCAAGTTCCTTATTTGTCTCAGATGAATTATTTGGTAAGTACTTCTGCTATTCAAGATTTTATTTATTCTAATGAAATTGTTTACGAACAAGATTTAATTAAAGCTTGTGATAAAATTGTTTCTATGCGTGATGTTCGAATGATTTTAATTGCTGGGCCTTCATCTAGTGGTAAAACGACAACTATGAAAAGAATTAGTGCCATTTTAAGAAGTCGTGGATATGATCCGATTGGCTTGTCCACAGATGATTTTTTTGTCGATCGAGAAGACACTCCCAAAAATGATAAAGGTGAATTTGATTATGAATGCTTACAAGCGATTGATTTGGAACTTTTTAATCAAACTTTACAGGATTTATTGAACGGAAAAGTTGTCAATGTTCCTGAATATGATTTTTTGAACGGCAAAAAAGTTTTTAAAGGAAAGAAAGTTGTATTAAAAGAAAATAGTTTTTTACTTATTGAAGGTCTTCATTGTTTAAATGATGATTTGGTTCCGTATATTGATTCTAAGTATAAGTTTAAAATCTATTTAAGTCCGTTTATACCTTTAAATATAGATCGACATAATTATATTTCTACTTTAGACTTGCGATTAATAAGAAGAATTGTCCGCGATAATCGAACCAGAGGAAAAAAGGTAGATCAAACTATTGCAGAATGGCAAGTTGTTCGTTCTGGTGAAGAAAAATATATTTTTCCTTATGTTTATCAAGCCGATATGATTATTAATACGGCACTTGCTTATGAAATTGGAGTTTTAAAAGTTTATGCAGATCCTCTTTTGTTCTCAGTGGGAGTTGATAGTGTTTATTATAGTGAGTCTAGACGTTTAATTGACTATTTACAAGTGTTTTTTACTATACCTTCCGAGTTTGTTCCAAAAGATTCGGTTTTGCGTGAATTTATAGGTTAATTGTGGTATATTTAAATTGGTGAGAACAATTGAAAGTTTATAAGTTTGTTGTGGATGATATACTAAGTGTTTTAGAATATCTAGAATGCTACTGTATAAAAAAAGAAATTTCTTATGTAAAACTTGCTGATGAATTTCATTTTTTAGATTATGTTTTCAAATTGTATTCTAGAAAAGATTTTTTAGCTCATCTTCTTTCGAAAGAAGAGATTAATTTGCAAAATGAATTTTTTACTATTTTGTTTAATGAAAGTTTTGAAGAAGATGTAAAAATTAATTTAGAACGAAAAGAAAGATCTTTTTTTCCAACACAAGAAAGAGAAAGGTATAAAATAACAAATAAAAAAAATTATAAAGTAAATACTTTAGGGTATCCTAAAAGAATAAGAAGGAGATAGATATTATGATAAAAGTTGCAATTAATGGTTTTGGAAGAATTGGAAGACTTGCTTTTAGGCAAATGATTACAGGAACAGATTTTGATGTTGTCGCGATTAATGATTTGACAAGTGCTGAGGATTTAGCTTACTATCTTAAGTACGATACGAATCATAGAAGATTTCATGAAGATAAAATAAGTAGTGTGGATAACTGTTTAGTTATTAACAATGCAAAAAAAATTCCAGTTTATGCTGAGAAAGATCCAAGTAATTTGCCTTGGAAAGATTTAGATGTAGATTTGGTATTGGAGTGTACAGGATTATTTACTAAGTATGAAGATGCCATGAAACATATTTTTGCTGGAGCTAAAAAAGTTTTGATTTCTGCTCCAGGTAAAGGAGATATGAAAACTATTGTTTATGGCGTAAATGATTCAATACTTGATGGCCAAGAACAAATTGTTTCAGCCGCATCTTGTACTACCAATTGTTTAGCTCCAGTTTTAAATGTGTTAGATAAAGAGTTTGGAATTGTTAAAGGGTATATGAGTACGATTCATGCGTATACAAATGATCAAGCAACTTTAGATATTGCTCATAAAAAAGGATTTGCCTCTAGAAGAGGACGAGCTTGTGCAATGAATATTATTCCGGCAAGTACGGGTGCTGCTAGTGCAATTGGAAAAGTTTTGCCTTCTTTAGCTGGAAAATTAAATGGTGTAGCTTATCGTGTTCCAGTAAGTGATGGATCTATGATTGATTTAGTTTTGGAAATTAATAAGAATGCGACGGCTCAAGAAATAAATCAAGCTTTAGAAAGAAATGCAAATGATACTTTAAAAGTTACCAATGATCCAATTGTTTCTAGTGATGTTATTGGTATGAAATGTGGTGCAGTAGTTGATTTAGGATTGACAACAGTTTTAGATGTCGATGGTAAAGAACTTGTTAAAGTTGTTGCTTGGTATGATAATGAAATGGGTTATACTACTCAAATGATGAAGACAGCTAAAAGAATGTTTCAATAAGCAATGAGTAAAATCATTGTTTTTTTCATTTTTAATATGTTATAATTTTTGTAGAATACGGAGTGATTTTTTTGAAAAGATTAAAAATTAATATTGTTGCAGGTATAATAGATATTGTTGGTACTTTTTTATATTTCTTTTCATTATTCTTGATAGGAACTTTTAGTGGAGCTGAAGGAGCTAGTGATAGTACAGAATTTCTTATGACTTTTTTGCTTATATTTTCTATTATTGCTATTGTTTTTCATATAGTGGCTTTAATTCAATCAAAAAAAGTTCATATTCGTTTAATTGGAAATAGTTTTGGCATCATCGGTCATGGTATATATTTGATTTGTGGTACCTTTTTAGGTTGGCTTGCTATGATTTTTACTGTTCTTTCTGCTGTATTTGTTTTAAAAGATAATCATTATTCAATTTTAGATACTATTGTAAAAGAAAATTAAGCGTTTTTAAAGAATTGCTAATTTTCTTTTTTTTGGGTATAATATTTTTGAAAGTAAAGTAGGGGATAAAATGAAAAAATGTTTACAAAATATGAATATTCGTGATAAGCGAGTAATACTTCGAGTTGATTATAATGTTCCTGTAGTGAATGGAAGTATTTTGGATGATTCAAAAATTAAAGAAACTTTAGAAACTATTTACTATTTATTAGGAGAAAATTGCCGAATTATTCTTTTGAGTCATTTTGGTAAAATTAGAAATGAACGTGATAAAGCGATTTATTCTTTAGAAATTGTTGCTAGAAGATTAAAGGAATTAATTGGGCAAGAAGTTTATTTTTCTAAAGATAATTTTGGCAGTGAAGTGGTAAAAAGAGTTCAAGTGATGAAACCAAAAGAAATTTTAATGTTGGAAAATACTCGGTTTATGGATTATCCAAATAAATTGGAAAGTAAATGCGATGCTCAGTTAAGTTTGTTTTGGGCTAATCTTGGTGATGTTTTTGTCAATGATGCTTTTGCAACGGCTCATCGCAAGCATGCTTCTACTTATGGTATTTCTACGCATATTCCTAGTTGTATTGGCTTTTTAATGCAAAAAGAAATTGGAATGCTTGATCGTTTAGTGGTTCATGCTATTCATCCATTTACGGTGATTATGGGTGGAGCTAAAATGGATGATAAGATTACTTTAATTGAGTCTTTACTTCCAAAATGTGAGCATTTGCTTTGTGGCGGAGGAATTGCTAATACTTGTTTAAAAGCTTTAGGTTTTAATGTTGGCGAATCTATTGTTTCTGAAAATCCTATGGTTTTAGATAAAGTAAAACAAATTTTACTAGAATATAAAGATAAGATTATGCTTCCAGTTGATGTGATTGTTGGTAGTACTTATGATAAAAATTATGTAAAGTATAAATTAATCACGGATGTAGAGGATAATGAGATTATTTTTGATATTGGTACGAAAACTTTACAGAAATATAAAACTGTTATTGAAGAGAGTCAAACTATTTTTCTTAATGGTACAGTTGGACTTTATGAAGATCAAAAATTTGCTAATGGTACCAAGGAATTACTTCAAATGATTACTTCTAGTAAAGCTGTTAGTGTTTGTGGCGGAGGAGATTCAGCTTCCAGTGTTCGAAATTTTGGATTTGGGAATAAGTTTACTTATATTTCTTCTGGTGGCGGAGCAACTTTAGAATATTTAGGAAGTGGACATTTAGTTGCATTAGATGCAATTGAGGAGGAAAGTACAATTGAAACCCTTGATATGTAATTTAAAAATGGAACATTCTTTACAAGATATTTTGAAGTATAAGAAGGAATTAGAAAATTGTGTTGGCAGTTATTCTTTGATTGTCTGTCCACCTTTTTGCTATTTGCCTATTATGCATTCTAAATATTATAAAATAGGAGCTCAAGATGTTTCTTGTTATGGAAATGGCAGCTATACTGGTAAAGTATCTGCTCAAGCATTAAAAAGTTTAGATGTTTATGGAGTATTAATAGGTCATTCAGAAATTGAAGATTCTTTTGAAAGTAAATTAAAAAAACTTCGAAGAGTTGTTAGTGAGGGAATGCAAGCCTATGTTCTTATTTCGGATACAAAAGAAGAACATGATTATCAATATTCTTATGTCAAGTTGATGAATAAAATACGAGCTTATTTGTCGCGTGTTTTACCAAAAGATTACAAAAAGATTACATTTGTTTATGAACCTTCTTGGTTAATTGGTGGCAATGAAACTCTCTTGGTTGACGAAATAGTAAATCTTTTTTATCAATTGAAAAAGGAGTTACAATTTGAATATAAGTATGATTTTCCACTTTTTTATGGTGGCGGAATTTCTTCAACGAATATTCAAGAGTTGTATGATAACGATGTTATTGATGGATTATTATTGGGAAATTTTTGCAAAAGAGCTAAAAATCTCGTAAAATTTCTTCAAAAGGATAATGATTCGACACAGTTTGACACAAGTATACATAACTAGACAATTATATCTCTAGTAATTTGACAAAATATTTGCTACTATTAAGGTGCGTGTTGTAAATGTGGAAGTACTTTAAAAAGGAGAGAAAAATGAAAACAAAAATTAACGCATTAGTAGTAGATGACAGTATGGAGTTTACGAGTAGTGTGAAGGAGTATTTCAAAAACAACGCAGTGATCAATATTCTAGATGTTCTGGCAGATGGAGAAAAGGCTTTTTCTTATATAGTAGAACATCAAAATGAAATTGATGTAATTCTAATGGATCTTATTATGCCAGGTAAAGATGGTTTATCTATTTTAGAAGATTTAGAAAAAATGAAAATAAAGAAACATATAATTATTTTATCAAGTTATAGAAAAGATTATACTATACGTATGACTGCTCATTTTGAAGTGGATTATTATATGCTTAAACCTTGTGATTTAAATTCATTAGAAAATCGTATTAAAGAAATTATGGTTGAAAATAAAAATGAACTTTATTTAGATAAAAAAGTAAGTCATGAAATTCAAATGAGAGTTACGGACTTATTACATACTCTTGGTGTTCCTTCTCAAATAAAAGGATATCAATATTTAAGAGAAGGTATTTTGATGCTTTATCAATCCACTGGTTTAATTGGTGGGATTACGAAGGAAGTTTATCCAGAGATTGCTCTTAGATATAATACTACCGCTTCTAGAGTTGAGAGAGCTATTCGTCATGCAATTGAAGTGAGTTGGAATCGGGCCGATTATAATACTATGAATAAAATTTTTGGTCATAGCATTGATTATGATCGAGCAAAACCAACAAATTCTGAGTTTATGGTTACTTTATCAGATGCTTTACGTTTGGAAGCAAATCATTTACCTATATATAATTGAAATTAAAAAGAATTGTTCTTTATAGACAATTCTTTTTAATTGAGCAGGAAAAAGAGGATTAATTATTTAGAATTTTATTAATTTCTTTTTTATTTAATCCGGTTACTTTTTGCATGCTTTCTAAATCAAAATTTAGTTTTTGCATATTTTTGATGATATTTAGTTGATTTTGTTCAATTCCTTGTTCGATACCTTCTTTCATACCTTCTTCCCTTGCTTCTTTTCGATCTTCATCTCGCCATTTATCCTGCATATTTTTCATTTCTCTGGTTTCTTCATCATAGATAAGTTTTCTTATTTCTTTTACTAAATCCATTAATATTTCACTTCCTTCTGCAATTTTTTCTTGAATCTCAAAACTTGGTGCTTTGATGAGTAATAACATTCTTTCTAGTAAATTACTTTCACCCA
>CALVPL010000110.1 GCA_944351315.1 uncultured Bacilli bacterium
TGGATTTTTATCTCTCCACTGTTTTGCTGTCATACCAAATAACGCTACATTTAAAATATCTGCTTCATCTGAATAAACGTGTTGTTTTTGACTTTCTGTTAAATTCGGAATTATGCATTCTTTTATTGCATCAGTATGAACAACATAATTAACTTTAGATAAAAGTCTTGTTGCGCTCCATTCTATTTTATATTGATATGCTTCATTTGTTTTTAATCTTTCAAACTCTTTTATTAAATACAACTTAAATTCAGGAGATAACCAACTTGCAAATTCAAATGCAATATCTGGATGAGCAAATGTTCCTTTACTATATTTTCCACTACTTGGGATAATACCCATAGCATTAAAATCTCTTTTCCAACGATTAGGTGTCATAGTGAAACGATTATATCCAACTTCATCAATTTTAATTCTGTGTGATTCCACGGAATTAAAATTTTCATTATTTAGTTCTTCCCATAAATTATAATAATCAAATGAATTTTTATTTGACATCCAATTTCTAATTACTCCAGATGGATCCAAAGGATTTGCTTGTTTTGCTAAATCAGTTAAAGAAATATAATTAACATTTCCTACTCTTAATATACCTATTTTATTTTCTTTTACTACTATTTCTGTTGTTACTAAATCTTTTTTCAATATTTATCTCTCCTTTCTATTTAAATTTTAAAAAATGTCAACAAATTCATTTTTGTTAACATCCTTTATTTTCAATAAATTTTGTACACTTTTTTCATAATTGGTTGACAAGCAATAAATTTGTTACCTTTTTTAATTTTGATTTTTCCCTTATTTTATGCTACTTTCCACAACAATTCTTATATTTTTTTCCACTCCCACATGGACAAGGATCATTTCTTCCAACCTTTTTTTCTTTTTTTATAGGAGCTCTCTTTTCAGCTTCTTTAGAATCATTTGATTTTCCTTTTATTGTTTGGGTACGGTTTGAATTTTGTTCAATGCTTGCTTTTAATAAAAATTGTGAGATTGTATCATCAATTTTGTTTAAAAGTTGTTCAAACATTTCATATCCTTCCATTGTATAAGCTTGTAATGGATTTGTTTGAGCATATTGTCTTAAGAAAATTCCTTCTTTTAAACCTTCCATTGCATTTAAATGTTCTACCCATAAAGAGTCGATGATTCTTAAAGATATTGCTCTTTCAAATTCTTCAAAATTTGGAGCATCCTTGATTTTTAATTCGTAATCTTCATTTACTAAGTTTGTTAAATAATCAATCATTTTTCCTTCATCTAGCTCTTTTATTTCGTCTGACTTAATTTTTTCAGTTTTTAAATAATTGGTATTTAATTGTTCAACAATTTGATTGATATCTTCTTCCTTAAATTTTCCATCTTCACTAACATGAGAAGTTACGATATCCTCCATGGTATTTCTAAATGTTTCTTTTATTGTATCATGGATACTTTCGTTATCAATGATTTGATTTCGTTGTTCATAAATAATTCTTCGTTGTTCATTGACAACATTGTCATAATCTAATAAGTTTTTACGCATATCAAAGTTGTTTCCTTCAACTTTCTTTTGAGCTGATTCAATAGACTTAGTTAAAGATTTAGAACGAATAGCTTGATCTCCTACTAATCCTAAGGCTATGACCATATTTTTTACTTTATCTGTACCAAAACGACGCATTAAATCATCTTCAAATGATACAAAAAATTGACTCATACCTGGATCTCCTTGACGACCAGCACGTCCACGTAACTGATTATCAATACGGCGAGATTCATGTCTTTCTGTACCAATTACGCATAAACCGCCTAATTCTTTTACACCTTCGCCAAGTTTAATATCTGTACCACGTCCTGCCATATTTGTTGCAATGGTGATCGCACCTTTTTCACCTGCTTTAGCAATGATTTCTGCTTCACGAGCATGGTTTTTCGCATTTAAAACTTCATGTTTTAACCCTTCTTTTTTTAGCAAGGCTGATAGTTTTTCATTATTTTCAACAGAAATTGTACCTACTAGGATAGGTTGTCCTGTTTCATGAATTTTTTTAATTGTTTTTACAATAGCTTGATATTTTCCATCTTCGGTAGAATAAACTAAGTCTGGTAAATCTTCACGAATTACTGGTTTATTTGTTGGAATTTGAATAACATACATATTGTAAATATTTCTAAATTCTTCTTCTTCGGTTTTTGCTGTACCTGTCATACCAGATAACTTATTATACATTCTAAATAAATTTTGGAATGTAATGGTAGCCATTGTTTGAGTTTCTTCATTAATTTTAACGTTTTCTTTAGCTTCAATTGCTTGATGTAATCCTTCACTAAATTGACGACCTTGCATTAAACGGCCAGTAAAAGGATCAACGATAATGACACTTCCATTATCTACTACATAGTCAACATCTTTTTTAAATCCATAATTTGCTTTTAAAGCATTATTAATATGATGAACTAAAGCGGAATTTCCAAAATCATATAGATTTTCTAAATGAAAGAATTTTTCTAATTTTTCGGCTCCTTTTTCGGTAATTGAAACATTTCTTGTTTTATTATCTACAATATAATCTTCTTCATTCAAACTTTTTACAGCTTTATCAGCATCCATATATAAATTTTTGGCATTTTGACGGCCACCAGAAATAATTAATGGTGTTCTTGCTTCATCAATTAAAATTGAGTCTACTTCGTCTACAATACAAAAGTTTAATGGTCTTTGAACGCGATCTTCTTTTCGAACTACCATGTTGTCTCTTAAATAGTCGAACCCAATTTCATTATTTGTTGAATATAAAATATCACAATCATAAGCTGCTTTTTTCTCCATTGGATTCATTTCACGCATATTTAACCCAACTGTTAATCCTAAAAATCTAAAAATATTTCCCATCCATTCAGAGTCTCGTTTTGCCAAGAATTCGTTAACTGTTACAATGTGAACTCCTTTACCATCTAAAGCATTTAAATAAGCTGGCATAGTTTCAGTTAAAGTTTTTCCTTCACCAGTTTTCATTTCGGCAATATTTCCAAAATGAATAGCTAGTCCACCTAAAATTTGAACATAATATGGTTTTTCTTTTAAAATACGGTAATCGGCTTCTCTTACAACCGCGAAAGCATCTACGACTAAATCATCTAATTTTTCCCCATTTTCTAATCTCTTTTTAAATTCGTCTGTTTTAGATCGCAATTCATCATCACTTAAAGAGGCCATTTCTTCTTCTTTAGCAACGATTTGATCTGCTATTTTTTCAAACTTTTTTAATTCTTTATATTCGGAATCAACTAATTTTCTAAATATTCCCATGTTTATAACCTCCATCGTTAACATTTTACCATAAACTCTAGAAAAATAGCAAAAATTCTTGATTTTTTTAGCTATTCTTATAAAAAATCGTTATTTTCAATCCGCCAATTTCTTTTTTGAAGAGTATATTTAGCTATATATTGATAATCTTTTTCTGTAGCAAATAGGATTTGGCTAAATAACTCATCTATTTCTGATTGAGTAAAATACGGTGTATACATATTTAAGAAAGTTTGATATTTATTGGTACTTTTATCTTTTATATTTGTTAATGTATGCCATAGTTCATAAGAATATTTTGTATGATTCTCTTTATTTTCTATGATGTAATTAATTAAAGTTTCTTCAAAAGACCCTTTTCGATTCGTTAAAGAAATTTCATGGCTTTCATCAATTTTAAAACTTTTATAATTTATAGAATTGATATTTGGAAAAGGATTTTTATTTAAAAAAGAATATTTTAAAAAGGTAATAATGATATCTTCTTCGGTTTTGGTTTGATATTTTTCTTGATAAAGGTTTTCATATATTGCTAAAAAGGAAGTTTTTTGAACATTTATTTGATCTAGAGCATTGGAACTTGTTCGATATTCTAATTCATAAATTTCCAATAAAAGCTCCTCTAATTTCTTGATTTCATCTTCTTTGGTAGGAAAAGTAGTCTTTAATGTCTGCCAAATTAACGTATAGTTTTTGGAAAACAGACTTTTTTCAACTTTTTCTTTTCCAATTAATTCGCCAATTAAGGAAATAGCCGATTTTAAATCATCGTAAGAATGATCTTTACTTATAAAAGAACTATATATTTCTTCATAAAATTGATTGCTTTTTAAATTTTCAAATCCCCAAGATCGATCGGCATGAATTTTTTCATGAAAAAGAGTATTGATGTTTTCTATTTTTATTTCTTTAGTTTGATTGTTGTATTCTCCTAGCATCGCGATTAATTCTGACTTTTCAAACTGTCCTGTACTCACTTTTATATATCTTGTTGCTAATAAAGTATTTAAGTAGTCTTTTCCTTGATAATATTTGACATATTCTTCTAAATAATTTTGATAATTTGTTAAAAGATTTCTTTTTTCTTCTGGATTTATATTTTCATTTTTCTTTAATTCTTCTTCTATTCCTTCTAATAAAAGAGATTTTTTTTGGGAATCGTCATAAGAATCCCAGATGAAAAGATTTTTTATAACACTTGGATTTTCCAAAAAATAAGAAATTGGATAATATTTTTTTAAAACAAATTGATACATCAAGAACAAACAAAACAAAAAAGTTAATAATACATATATTATTTTCCGCTTTTTTACCATAATAGCCCCCTGAATTGGGAACTATACTACAACATTTTATTTAAAATTGCAACTTGATTCTTTTGGCTTATAAAAAGCATATTTTTTCGAATATGCTTTATTCAGTATCTATAATACCGTATGAACCATCTTTTCTTTTATATAGTACTGAAATATTATCAGTATTTACATTTTTAAATATAAAGAAATCATGGTCCACTAATTCCATTTGTAAAATTGCTTCTTCTTCATCCATTGGTCTTAATTCAATTGTTTTACGACGTGCAATAGATGAATCGTTTTCTTCTTCTTTTAAATTTTCTAACATTTCATATTGAATAACGTCTTTAAATTTACGACGCATTTTTGTCTTGTTTTTTCTTATTTGTCTTTCTAGTTTATCTATTGTTAAATCAATAGCTGTATATAAATTTTCTTCAGAAGTTTCAGATCGTAAAGTGAATTTTGGTGTTGGAATTGTTACTTCAATAATTTGCTCTTTATTTCTTACTCGAACTACGACATAGGCTTTTAGTTCCGCTGGATTCTCAAAATATTGATCTAACTTTCCTAACTTTTCTTCAATTTGGCTTTTAATAGCCTCTGTTATTTTCACTTTGTCTCCCCGAATATCTATTCTCATGATATCACCTTCCTTATAATCATTATACCAGAAAGGCAGGAAAAAAACTACTGTGTAGTAGTCAGTTTTGTGTTAATTAACAGTATATATTACTTCTTCAACATCGATGGCTTGTAGTCCCTTAGCAGTTTCTATTAATTTAAAATCAACAATATTTCCTTCTTTTAACGTTTTATACCCGTCTTTGCGAATTGCTGAGTAATGAACAAATATGTCTTCTAAATCGCCATATTCGATAAACCCATACCCCTTCGTATTGTTGAACCACTTAACAGTTCCTCGTAACATCTTCTTCACTCCCTTCCTATTACTTTTAATTCCAATACTACTTTATCATGACTATGTATAAACTACAATTAAAATCCATCGACAAATTCTGCAGCATGAGCCAATTTTAATTTAAACACATAAACCACGATAGACCTCATTATACTCTCAAAAATTCCCATTATTATATAAGTGGTGCGAAAAATCCTTTTTTGGCCCCAAAATCACTTTTGAAAGATAAATTATTTTTAAAAAAGTTATTTGAAGGACATTTTCTATGTTTTCACTTCCAGAAAAATTTTTTGCAAAATAAAAGTGTTATGATTGGTCCGTTGGGTTGTGATAGGGTGAAAAAAAAGTTTATTGAAAAATCAATACAACTTATTAAGCAAAATAGAGAAGTCGAATTACTGGAGGAAAAAAAACTACGTTACGGATTAGAAGCATTTTATAATTTAGCAACAAAAACAATCGTTTTAATATTACTAGCTATTCTATTTGATTTCGGTTTGGAACTTTTGCTATTAACTATAATATACTCAACACTTAGATTATATGGTTTTGGAATTCATGCAAAAACAAGCCTTCAATGTTGGCTCACTACTATTCCTGTATACATTGGAGGCTGTCTTATAATCAAGTATTGTGAATTTCCTACTACGGTTTCTTATATTATATGGATTTTTGGATTTCTTTCCTTTTTATTTTTTGCTCCTGCCGATACTCCTGCTAGGCCTTTAATAAGAAAAAATAAGAGAATAAGAGCTAAAATATTATCTTTAGTAATTTTAACAGCTTATTTAATCGTATTTATATATACTAAAAATCCTTTATTTCATAATGCCATTTTATATGCGATCATAATGGAATCGATTGTTATTAATCCAATAATATATAAAATTAGTAATACACCATTTAATAATTATAAGAGTTTTCAAAAAAATATGGTTTAAACTTATAAATATAAATTTAAACAAAAAAATAGAAAGGATGTGTGTTCAATATGTTTTTAACCGATATTTTGTCAGGTATTGCAAACTTATTCTCTAGATCAGTATCTTCTGCTTGTTTTATGGTTTTCTTTGATGAACCAACTGTTGATAGAGATTTATTATAAAAAAGCCAACATTTAGTTGGTTTTTTTATTTGCTTATCGTTACTATATTTATAAATTTATTATTTTTTATACAAGTTGTTAATTTTATATCTTTCTTATTTAAAATTGAAAATAAGCCTAATCCATGACCTTTATTTTTTGAAGTATAGTTTTTCGTTCCTAAGCTATCTAAATCTACGTTGCCATTAAAAGTATTAATTATTTTAAAAATAATTTGATCACAATCTTCATGAAATTCAAGATATATAATTTTTTCTTTACTTGCTACTGCTGCTTCAATAGCATTATCAATTGTTACACCTAAGGCTTCACATAACGCATTATATTTTCTTGCACTTAGTACTTCTATAATATTATGATGTAATTTATTTTCTATTTTTATTTTTAAATTTGGATTATTAGCTGAATAAATTTTCTCGTATATTATCCCGTTTATTCCTGTTGGAATTTCCTTGAAGTTTTTAGGCAATTTCAATATAGAATTGTATTCCTTAATTAAATCATCTATTAGATTTCTTGTTTTCTTATTTGTTACAGATTTAAGACCATTTAAATTTCCAATTAAATTGTGTTTTAGTATTCTGTAATCATCAATAAGATTGATGTAAAATTCATTATTTTTATTTAATAATTTTATGCTTTCTTTTAAAGAAATGATTTGAATTTGCTGAAACACAAAATTTATCACAAAAATCAACACTGAGATTGCAATAAAAATCACTAGTATTATAAATCCTTTATCATCGATATTATTAATACAAACAGATCCTAATACAAAATAAATTAATAACATTATTAAAAAACTAAAATATGAGAGATTTAATTTAAATACAGAATTTTTTAAATGATTGATTTTCTTTTTAATATGTTTGTTTCCACACAGTAATAATGAACCTACAATCATTAGTGTTCCAATGTATTTAAAGATTAATTCATTACTGCTTAAACTTGAAAAACAATTAACAATAAACATAACTATTATATCTACCATAATTGCAATAATCCAAACTACTATCATATAATATAGCAAATTTTTCATATTCATTTTTGTACACAACTTTATAATTATAGTGGTATAAAAAATAGATATCATGGTAGATAATTCAGCTGAATGTTTCATTATAATGAATCTATATATTATTGCATATAATACTATGCCGAAGATTAAATATAGTTTGTTTTTAATTTTATAGTTTGATAATGATTTTACAGCATATATCATAGCTATTTGAAATGCCATAATCATAATTACATCTAGATAATTTATCATTTATCGAGCACTTTCTTATACTTTTTAGATAATAAATCTACTTTTTCGCCAGTATCTAAAATAAAGTATCCTTTAGCATAATTCTTTTCTACAATTCTATCTTTATTTGCAATGCAACTTTTATGAGTTCTTATAAATCTATCATCTAGAAGTTCTAATAATTTTTCTAATGTTAAACTTGTTTTAAAT
>CALVPL010000111.1 GCA_944351315.1 uncultured Bacilli bacterium
ATTGTCTATTTTCATTTTTAGCCATAGGTATAACCTCCTCACATCAAAACTATATGTATTTTAGCATACGTACCTGTAAAGTTCAAGCAAAAATAATGGACTTAATCTTTCTTTTTTTTCTCTAAAATGCGAATAAGAGGCGGATTTTCAAATTGGCTTTCAAAAAGGACCTTTTCTTCTTTCTTAATCTCAACAAGTTCATCGCCATAATAAAAATGTTCCAAATCATAAAAGCCACCTTTCAAACTACCTTCTTCTAATTGAAAATTGTCATGATTTAAACTATTTTCAAATTTTTCTTTTTCCTCTTTTGTAAGATACACTTTAGGACAGTCGTACAATTTCCAACCAGCTGGGACATCACGAAAAACATAGGCTTTTTCTGTTTTTATGATGCACTCTCGGACATACAAGCTTTCTAAAATATGATTATATTCTTCGGCATTTTCAATAAAAATACGTTCGATGACATTTCTTTTGGGATCAAATATTTTTATAGCCACGATTTCTTCAAACATTTTTCCACCTCTTCATTTCTAAAATAAACTTAATTGACTTGTTTCTGGCATTCCTTCGAAAATTCCCATTACTCGCATTTTATCTACGGTTGTTTGATTTACTTTACCACGCATTTGGAAATCTTCAATACTATAGAATGCTTTTTCTTTTCGTTCATCAATAATTTTAGAAGCCACGGAATCTCCTAATCCATCAAGACTTCTAAATGGCATGATCAAACTATTATCACTCTCATCCATGACAAAATTATTTCCATCACTTTTTTCAATATCGATCATTTTAAACTTTACTCCTCTTGCTGTTGCTTCTAAAGCAAGTTTTAAGGTTTCTAAAAGGGATGATTCTTTATTGGTCATATCATAGCCTTTACTTTGAAGTTCTAACATTTTAGAGCGAATCGCATCGTATCCTTTTACCATGGAGTCGATATCGAAATCTTGAAATCTTGTTGAAAAATAACTTGCATAATAAACAAGAGGTTTATGAACTTTATACCAAGCTATTCTAAAGGCACTGGTAACATAAGCTGCTGCATGGGCTTTTGGGAACATATATTTAATTTTTTGACAAGATTTAATATACCACTCCGGAATGTTATATTTTCTTAATTCTTCGGCATACTCATTCCATTGTGCTGGATCTTTACTCGCTTTTCCTTTACGAACAAATTCCATGATTTTGAATGCTTTACTAGCTGGAACACCTTTTTTCATTAATTCAACCATGATGTCATCACGACAACCGATAACGTCTTTAAATGGGCAAATATTTTTTTGAATAAGTTCTTGAGCATTTCCTAACCAAACATCGGTTCCATGAGCAAGTCCGGAAATTTTAACAAGTTCAGCGAATGTAGTTGGTTTGGCATCTTTAACTAGTTGAATTGTAAATGGCGTTCCAAATTCAGGTACTCCAAGAGTTCCGGTATCACACATGATTTGTTCTTTGGTTACACCTAAGGATTTTGTTCCAGTAAACAAGGCCATAACTCCTTTATCATCTAATGGAACTTTTGTTACATCATCCCCAGTTAATTCTTGGATCATTCTTAGTTGGGTTGGATCCGTATGTCCTAAAATATCTAGTTTTAAAACATCCGCATCAATGGCATGGTAATCGAAGTGGGTGGTCCGCCAAGCACTGGTTGGGTCTTCAGCCGGATATTGAAAAGGTGTGAAATCAAATACTTCCATGTAATCTGGAATAACTACGATTCCTCCTGGATGTTGACCTGTTGTTCTTTTACAGCCTGTACAACCAATAGCAAGTCGTTCGACTTCGATACTTCGCATGATAATATTTTTGGCCTCACAATAGCCTCTTACATACCCATAGGCCGTTTTTTCGGCTACTGTACCAATTGTTCCAGCTCGATACACATTATCTACACCAAACAAAACTTTAGTGTATTCGTGAGCACTTGCTTGATTTAAATCGGAGAAATTTAAATCGATATCGGGAACTTTATCGGCATTAAAACCAAGGAAAGTGGCAAATGGGATGTCATGTCCATCTTTCGCCATTTTCTCACCACATTTTGGACATTTTTTATCTGGCAAGTCAAAACCACAAGAATAAGTTTGGCCTAAAGGATTTCCTTCATCATCTACAAATGTACTGTATTTACATTTTGGACAACGGTAATGGGCTTCTAGGCTGTTTACTTCTGTAATTCCCATCATGTTCGCGACAAATGATGAACCAACCGAACCACGAGATCCAACTAAGAATCCTTCGTCGTTGGAGTGTTTGACTAATTTTTGAGCGATCAAATAAATCACGTCATAATTTGCTCCGATGATACCGCCTAGTTTCTTTTCCGCTAACTTCTCTTTTTCTTCTTCACTCACCTCTTCTTCAAGATGATTTTTTACCATTTCAATAACTGCATTTTTTCCTTTTAAAATCGTTTCATGAACCAGTAAGAAAGCTTCACTTTCCGCACTTTTTTCGGCCTTACAAGCATTAATCAGAGCATCGCCATAAAGTTCTTTGGCAAGTCGCTCTTCAATGTTTATTGGCAGAGGTTCACCGTAAAGTTCTCTGGCTTTATTATAAACAAGTTCTGTCATAGTTTCTACTGAATTAGGAATTCTTGGAGCAAATGGTTTTGGTGTATCAATAATGACTTCAATTTCTTCGCATAAATCCTTGATTTTATTTGGATTTTCAACAACGATTTCATAAGCTACTTCAGGGGACAAAAAGGAGAAATCTGCAAGCATTTCTTCAGTAGTTTTTAAATACATATTTGGTACTTCAATTCCTCTTCTATTTAACGGATGAAGTTTACCGTTGAATTTTTGGTTGATAATAATTTCGCGATAGATTTTGTCATCTTTTCGTAAATTATGAACATCACCCGTAGCCACAACTGGTTTTCCAGCTTCTTTTGCTACTCGAATAATCCGTTTTAAATATTCTTCGGCGGCATAGACATTCGGAAATTTTGAATTCGGTCCAATTAAATGAGTAAAAACACTTACAGGTTGAACCTCGATATAATCATAAAAACTCATCATATTTACAAGTTCTTCATCTTCTTTACTGCCAGCTTTATCAAAAATTTCACCATTAATACAACCGGAACCAATCAAGAGATTTGCTCGTAAACTGGCTACTTCATTTCTAGGAATTTTTGGTTGTTCATTTTTATACAAATATTTTGTATTCGCGATAGAAACAATTTTAAAGAGATTTTTTAGACCTTCACGATTTTTGGCGATCATGGTTGCATGAAATGGGAAGGAAAAACGCACTAAAGAATCGGTATCAATGTTGTTTAATAAATCAGTTGTAGTGGAAATGTTTTGATCATCTAAGGATTTAGCCATTTTATAAAAAGCTAAAGCCGTTCCTTCCGCATCATAATCGGCACGGTGGTGTTTATCTTCATCCCAAGGTACATCTAGACGTTTAGTGAGGGTTTGAAGTTTATGATTTGGCCATTCTGGATGAAGCATTCTAGCAATACTCATGGTATCTAAGACGCATTTTTTAAATTCACCAAAGCCATATTTATTACAAGCTGCTTTCATAAAAGAAATATCAAATTTGGCATTATGAGCAACCATTGGATAATCTTCGGCCCACTCTAAAAATCTTTTAGTAACATTTTCTTCATTATCTTTACCAGCTAACATCTCATCAGTAATAAAGGTAAGTTCGGTGATTTTTTTAGGAAGTGGACGATGGGGATCGATCAATTCATCAAATCGATCAATAATTTTACCATCTTGAATTTTTACCGCTCCAATTTCAATCATCTGATCACTGCCAGCATAAAAACCGGTTGTCTCGGTATCGAATACTACATAAGTGTCCGTTAAAAGGTTATATTC
>CALVPL010000112.1 GCA_944351315.1 uncultured Bacilli bacterium
AAAAGTAATGAAAAGCCAAATCCTAAAAAGAAGGTTCTTCCTAGAAAATAAGAAATGGCAAAAGGTTCTTTTTTAGTCATTTTGATTCACCTCGAAAATTAATCCATTTTTGTTTATATTTATTTGAATGTCATATATAAATTCTTTTTCATACCATTTTTCTAAAGGTTCACGATTTTTTTTGTAATATTGATTGTTTATTCCTAAAATATCAGTTTGATTGTATTTTAAAAGTTCGATTACTTTTTTATATTCTTGTTCAATGATTGGTTTAAATTGTTCGTTTAATTCTTGATAAACTTTGGCATCGCGAAAATCATATTTACAACTATCTTGAACAATTGTGCCGGATAATTTGCTTTTTATTTTGATTTGATTGTCTTGAAATTCAAAACTTGTCTTATCTTTATTATGAAAATTTATAGTAATCGTTTCTTCTTGATTATTTGGACACGGCATATTTACTAAATAAGAGTTTGCATCATTATTTAAGGTATTAAATGTGCTTGATTGGGTTTCATCTAATAAAAGAGTTAGTTCTTCGTTATGAAAAGCGGCAATTCCATCAATTTTTAAGGCATCTTCTTTTTTTGTAATGGTATTTAAGTAGGCATCTTGATAAGGATCAATGATCGCATTGAAAAACTTTTCAAAATCTTTAATTATACTGACACTATCACTTGTTTTATTGTTTTCTATCATGCTTTGAATTGCTGTTGAAACTACAGGATTTTCTGTCGTTGTACATTCTAATATTTCTTTTGCTTCTACATCTTTAGCAACGATAGGTAAAAAGATATTGCGAATTGATGGATCACGAATCATATAATCTAAGACATCTAATAATTTTTCTTTCGCGGTTTTTTCACTTATAATTAATATTTTTAAATGAGCATAGTATGGATCTTTACTAATTTTTAGATGAGCATTGGTAAATGCTTCTGGAAGAGTTTTTCCAGTTCCTTCAATATAATAAGTTTTATTTTCATTTTCTTCTTGACCTGAACCTTTTTTATTGTTTAATATTTCTAAATCAATAAAGAATTCTTCTTCTTTATAGTCGATGGCGACGCCAGCAATTACGGCTCGGTTATTTAGTTCTTGATAATCATAGCAACCGGTTAGAAAAAAGGGAAGAATTAAGAGTATCCAGATTTTTTTCATGTTTCATCGCTCCTTTGTTTGGTAAAGTTTTTGGTGGTTAGTAACTTACTTCTTTTGGTGTCTTTTGAAATGTTCATTTTTAATAAACTTTTCATAAAATAGGTTTTATCAAATGGAGAAATTGGATAAAAATATGGTTTACCCATGGTTTTTAATTCGACCATATGAGTTAAAAAATAGAGAAAGGCTAGAACAATTCCATAAAGTCCATATAAGGCCGCGGAAAATAAGAAAATAATTCTAAAGTGTCTAGCCGCATTGACCATTTCTTGATCGGTGAAAATTAAACTTGTAATAAATGTAAAAGCAATAACTATGATCATAATAGGACTTACAAATCCAGCATTTACCGCAGCTTCTCCTAGTATCAATGCTCCAAGAATGGAGATAGCACTTCCATAAGAATTGGGAAAACGGACATCACTTTCTCTTAGAATTTCATAAATTAAAAGCATCAGTAAAGCTTCAATGATCGCAGGAAATGGCACGTTATCTCGCTGAGTACTAAAGTTGATTAATAGACTAGTTGGAATGGCCTCAGGATTGTAATTTATTAAAGCAATATAAATCGCGGGAGCTAAAATGGTAAAGAAAAAACAAAAAAAACGCAGAATTTTTAAGAAGTTGATATTGTTACTTTTTTTATAATTATCGGAGATTGGATTAATAAAATCTGCGAAGAAACCTGGCAAAATTAAAGCAAATGGCGAAGTATCAATAAATAAAACGATTTTTCCTTCTAAAAGAGCTTTGGCTGCTGTATCAGGCCGTTCTGTTTTCATGACAATTGGAAAATGACTTTTATTTTCTTTGGTTAAAAATTCTACTACATTTCCAGAATCTAGAATGCCATCAATATCTATTTTTTTTAGTTCTTGTTCCACATGAGCTACCAGATCGTCTTCAGCGATATCATCAAAATAAAGGATATCGACCATTGTTTTTGTTTTACGACCAATGACTACGTTTTTGGCTTTTAAATTTTTGGATTTTAATCTTCTTTTTAATAATCCTAAATTGATTTGAATGTTTTCTGTAAAAGCATCTTTTGGACCAAATATCACTTGTTCGGTAGTAGGTTCTGGAATACCTCGTTGAATGTCGGCTCTCGTTTCTAAAGCAAGAATTTCTTTTCCGCGTATTACAATCGTAAATCCATTTGTTAAATAAAATTCAATTTGATCTGGACTTTTTAATATTTTGGTATTTGGAGCAGGAATTGAACTCGCTAAATCTTTTAATTTTTTCTTTGCAAGAGCATTTAAAAAGCTAATGTTTTTTAAGATATAATCATTTACCTTATCACTTCCTGTAACACTTTCTAAATAAATCACATAGATGGTTTGAAACATGGATATTTTTACAGGCTTGATGATTAAATCAACGGTTTCTTTAAATTCTTTTTCTATTTGTTTTACAATTTCGTTTTTCATACCATTCACCATTTTTAGTATGGAAATATTTAACAAAATTAAACCTATAAAAAGCAAAAAACTTCTTTTAATTTTTCTTAGTTATCCTTTATAATAAAGATATGGTGATTTTATGAAATTACAAATTGAGAAAATGGATTATGAGGGAAGAGGAGTAAGCCATATATCGAAGAAGGTATGTTTTGTAAAAAATGCTTTACCGGAAGAACTTGTTGAAGCCAAACTTATACAAGATGAAAAAAGATTTTCTATTTATGAAACTACAGAAGTTTTAAAGAAAAGTCCTTTAAGAAAGGAAGCTACTTGTCCTTTTTTTACAAGTTGTGGAGGATGTGTTTTTGATATAGTGAGTTATTTGGATTCACTTACTTTAAAAAAAGAAATGATTGCAGATTTATTTAAAAAACAAGGAGTTTGGCCTTTTGATTTTGAGATTGTTCCTAGTCCTAAACATTATGGATACCGAAATAAAATAAGTTTAAAAGTTCAAAATGGTCAATTTGGATATTTTGAAGAGGAAACTCATCAATTCGTGCCTATAAAAAATTGTCTGCTAGCGAAGGAAGCCATTCAAAACTTTTTACAAGATTTTTCTTTATTAAATTTTTATGAGGGAAGTATCATGATTCGCGTGAATGAAAATGATGAATTGTTACTTGCTATTGAGACACAAGATCTTCCTAAGATTCATGAAAAAATTCTTTTAAATCATAAAATTGCTGGAATTCTTTTAAACGGAAAATGTGTTTATAATGCTCCTTTTTTTATAGAAAGAATGGATCATTTATTGTATAAAGTTCATGCCGAAAGTTTTTTTCAAGTTAATGTCGATATTGCTGAGAAAATTGCCTTAGATATTGAAAAAGTATTTACTAAGGAAGATGTGCTTTATGATCTTTATTGTGGAGTAGGATATTTTTCGTTAAAGCTTGCTAGAATTGTAAAACAAGTAGTAGGAATTGAATTAAATCAAAAAGCTATTTTTAATGCAATTTATAATGCTTCTTTAAATAATATCTCTAATGTTTCTTTTCATGTTGGGAAGGTAGAGGATCTTTTAGAAAAAATTCCT
>CALVPL010000113.1 GCA_944351315.1 uncultured Bacilli bacterium
CAAATTTCTCTTGACTTAGATTATTTCAAATTCTTAAATTTTTATGGAATGATTAACTTTTGTCCAACACTTAACACATTTGTCGCCAAGTTATTTCGATTCATAATGGCTGTTACAGTAGTTCCAAAACGCCTAGCTATCTGATATAAATTATCACCGGCAACCACTGTATAAATAATCTCGTTATTATCGCTGCTTGGAATTTTTAAAACTTGACCAATACTCAAAACATTATTATTTAATCCATTTAAAGTTTTTAAAGCATCGACTGTAGTATCGAATTTTAAAGCTATTTGATAGAGATTATCACCTTTTACAACTGTATAGGTCTCACCAGTATTTTCTTCATTAATTCCTTTTTTTATCCGCAAACGTTGACCAATAGTTAACAAATTGCTTGTCAAATTATTCAAATCTTTTAATTCATCCACACTCATACCATATTTATTAGCTATAGCATATAAACTATCCCCTGCTTTAACTGTATAATATTCAGATGAACTAGGTACTTCCACTGAAGATTCATCTTCACCTGGTATCAATAAAACTTGATTAATAGATAATGCATTGCTAGTAAGATTATTTTTTTCTTTTAATTCTTCGACAGAAACGCCATATTTTTTAGCGATGCTCCATAAAGTATCCCCACTTTTAACAACATGAGTATTTAGAGAACTAGATCCACTAGAATATGGAACACCTACATAACTAGCAACAGCTCTTACAACAGCTTCTGCTAACTCTTCCCAATTATTTTTTAACAAACTAGGATCATCACCAGTACTATCAGCAAATCCATATTCAATAATAATAGATTCGTTATTTGGAGTATCTCTTAAAATATAATAATAATCTTTAGATGGATCGGAAGGTAATCTTCTTTGATAGTATTTACGAACATTCTGACCAGCTTTAGCAAATTCTTGAGCAATTAAATTAGAAAGTTTATCAGAATTTCTTAGTGAATAAATAATCTCTGCTCCATCGCCTCCACCTGCATTAATGTGATTAGACAATAAAATAACATCGTTAGAATTCCCATAAAAACTTTGAGCTTTTGTAGGTCTTTCACTTGGACCTAAAGTAATATCACTAGTACGAGTCATCTCATTAGGGATTCCTAATTCATCGAATCTTTTATGTAAATATTCACTAATTTTTAAAGTTAAATCTTTTTCGACAATACCATTAGCACTTGTTCCCGGATCTTCTCCACCATGACCAGCATCAATCACAATTTTTTTAGCCATAAAAATACCTCCTAACATAATTTATGTTGAGAGGCTATTTTTGGTGTTATTATTTTAATTCATACCGGTAATTAACATTCTTAATAAAGCAACCAAATTTCTTTTTGTAGAAGAAGGAACATTCTTTAATTCTTTCATAATATTCAAAAGTGTAGAAATTTTAAGTTCCTTTAATTGCATAATATTTGTAATCTGTGATTTTTCAAAAACTGCAAAAAAGGTTTCTACAAAACTTTTCTTTTCAGCTTCACTCATACTAGCTAAATATTCTTGTAAATTATTTTTTAATTTCTCACTTTTTTTAGACAAAATAGTAGGAACAAGTTTGCCCCCAAAACATTCCCAAGTATACCCATCATGCTGTAATATTGCCTTAGCACTACTATTCACCACTTTATAATTTCCTTGACCTAGTATCATACCAATAACACTTTCTTTAGGCACAACCATCATTAATTTATCACACATCTCCGTAAAAAGCTCTGACTGAACCACACTAGGAAGAAAACCAGGCCCATCAAAATTATACACTTTTTTTACTCTTTTTTTCCAAGAAGATTTACCATACATATAAGCATACATAGCTAAGTTTCCACCTTTACTATGGCCTCCTACATAGATTTTACGATCAAAAAGATTAATAGTTTGATCAAAATAATTTTTAGCCATAATTTGTGATGAAATTGGAAATTGATAAATAATTTGAAAATCTTCCTTCCACCCTACAACATTACTATCTGTCCCTTCAAAAGAAATATAAGTAATATGATTAGGAAGTCTCATTGTTAAAGCACCAAATTGGCCATTAGAATCCACTGAAGAAACCAAATGATAAAGCTTTGTATGATAAAACCGCTGAGAAGATTGTAAAGCAACCATGATTTGATAAGAATTAGGAAACAACCAATCTTCCTTTTTAAAGCTTTTTTCACTATATTTCTTTAAAAATTTATGACAAGCTTCTTCTAAAAAAATAAAATCCGTTTTAGAAGTCGGAACAATTCCATCTAATTTTACATAGCTGAGTAATGCTAATATTAAAGCATCCACTTCATTATAAGCATATTCCTCGAAAGAATAATTTCCATAAAAATTTAAATAATCAAATAAATTTCTCATTTTTCTATTCCTTTTCTCGACAAAATTTGAGTTTACAAAAAAACTCTGCTATAATTATTTTATCATAGAAATGAGGTTCTTATGAAAAAAAGAAAAAAATTAAACAGAAAAATTTTATCTGGCTTTCTAACTCTATGTTTTACCCTTCTTATAATCGGAGTTTTATACTGTGGGTATTTAATAATATTTAAAGAAAAAGACAAGGCATTCTTAGAAAAAATTGAAACAACCGCCTATATAGATATAGATAAATATGCAATCTATGGTATTCACATGAATTTAGAAGGAAAATTTGCTTTACCAGAGGCCTCAAATGAAATCACTTTACTTTTAACAGATGGTTCCACAGAAATTCCTATAGACTGGGAACTTGAAGAACTTGAAAACAACACTTATGAATTTAAAACCAGCGAATATATAAATGAAGGTTTAGTTTTAGAAGATTTACCAATTGGACAATATTATTTAGTAATTAAAACAAAAAATTTAGATGAAGATCAAAAAGAGATCATCAAATATTATTCAGTTACAAATAATAGCAGTTATGAAAACTTAGAATATTATACCCTTACTAAAAATAACAAAAATAACAAAATTGATATTGAATGGAATACTTATGAAGAAATTCCAACTTTGCGATTTACAATTAAAGAAACAACACTTCCAGAAGATGTTTACGATATTACCATCGATCCTGGGCATCATGCAAAAGATTCTGGAAAAACAGCTTGTAGCGATGGAAGTACTCCAAATGATTACTATGGTTATTGTTACTCTGGAGATACTATTACTGAGGCAGACACAAATTTAGAAGTGGCCTTAAAATTAAAAGAAATACTAGAAAATATGGGATATAAAGTCGCTATAACTAGAGATGATAAAGAGGATGTTGTAGAAATTTATGAAAAATACGGAAGTGCTACCATGGCAAATGATACACATTCAAAATTTAATTTTGCCATTCATCATAACTCATCTGGAGTAAGTGGCGGAGTAAGTTATTTAAAAGGATTGGAACTATACATTGCTAACAACACAAATTTAGATTTTGCGAAATTACTTGTCGAAAATATCACTACAAAAGCCGAGACAACAACTTCATCAAAAGAACTTTATAAAGTAGACGATGGTATCTATCAAAGATTCTTTACAAAAGAAGAAATCGCTGAAGATGATGTTCAACCAAGTAATAAAACAACAAACACAATTTATTATTACTACATTAGAGAAGTGGGAGGAATTTCCACAAATGCCACCAATGATGGACGTTACTATCCAACTTATGTAAAAAATGAGCATTATGATTCCAATAACACAGCTGAATCCTATCTATTTGAACTAGGCTACATGGATAATTATCAAGATTTATTAAATATTTTAAATAATAAAAATA
>CALVPL010000114.1 GCA_944351315.1 uncultured Bacilli bacterium
TTGTTATATATCCAACAAGATAATAACTCACCCCATAGTCATCTGGAGCACTGCATACATAATTTCCATTTATTAACATATCTGAAATAGTTATATTCCCTGAATCATCTGCTTCTGGACATTTTCCGGTATCATCTAACTGAGCAATGATATTACAATTGATACTATCTTCCCCATATTTTTCAACGCATTTTTCATAATCCGTTGGTAAACGATCTATATAACGAGCAGTAATAGTTACTTTAGCACTCCATGTACTATTTTGAACACCTGGTGTATCAACAGTAACACTTTCATCCAGCCAAACTCTTAAATTGTAAGTTTTCTCTTCATTTTTATCTAAAGTATTATTTTCTAATATATAAGAAGCATTGGCATCATCTAACGTAATTTCTCCTTCTTGATAATCGGTTAAAAGACTTGGACTTTCCTCATTAACCATAACTTTTAAATAAGAATTACTTAAAGTAGATGTATCGCTAACTTCCAATTGCACTTGATAAGCTGCATAAGAAGCACAATTGTTTTTGATGGTAAAAGTATAAGGAGTAAGTTTACTTCCGTCTTCGTCATACATAGGATAAGTATTTAATAGTTCTATATTATTTTCTTCCGTAAAAGTAATATTAAAACAATCACTGGCTAAAGTATTTGCAGTTGTTTGAAATAAATTTACTCTCCATAAAGAATAACTAATGCCAATTACTAAAGAAATAAGTAAAAAAATACCAATAATTGTTAACGTAACTGTCTTTCCTTTACTCATGTAAATCACCTATTCTTAGTATTGATATCCCCTTATTTTCTATGAATACTTTAACAAAATAAAAAGTTTTACAATTATCAGATGATTTTTGAAAGTTAAACTCAAACAAAAAAAGAAGGTTTTTAAAAAGCTTCTTTTAACTATTTCTTTCTAAAGATTCCATAATTTTAGGTAACATTTGTTTTTTACGAGAAACTAAATCTGGAATAAAAGTACCTTGTTCCAAATTTTGAATTCCAAAACTATCTTCAATGATATTCTTAGAATCATCATTAAATAATATATAAGAACCATTTTGAATAATGTCAGTAATAAACAAGGTTACTGTGCCATAGTCTCCCTTAGCAATTTCATTTAATTTATCTACATATTCTTGTAAATTTTCTTTAATAGAATCGAAATCCATTGTAATAACTTGACTAATACCTAAATTTTCATTTCCAACTTTATAAGATTTGAAATCTTGGTAAATAATATCTTCAACAGCCATACCTAAGATACTGCTGCCAGCCTTAAGCATTTCATAACCATATTTTTCATAATCTTCTCCACATATTTTAGCTAAAGCAAGAACGGCAATTCGGTCATTTTCAGTTGTTGTTGGACTTTTTAAAATTAAAGTATCCGATAAAATCGCGGATAACATAAGCCCGGCAATTTCTTTTGGAATTTCCACATTTTTCTCTTGATACAATTGATATAAAATCGTACAAGTACAACCCACTGGCATACAACGAACATTAATTGGAATAGATGTACCAATAGCTCCTAAATTATGATGATCAATAATTTCTACAATATTAGCCTCATCAATTCCTGGAACACTTTGTTCTAAATTATTATGGTCAACTAAAATCACATTTTTCTTATCATAACTTCCAACATCTGTAATACGAATTAAACCTAAACATTCATTTTTATTATTTAAAACAGGATAATTTGTATGACCAAGTTTATTTGCTTCAGCCACAAAATCTGTCAAATAATCTAATTCATGAACTACCATTGGACTCGGATTCATAATAATTGTTTTAACATAGTTACTTAAAGCAATTTGAGTGCAAGTATTATAAGTATCTAAAGAACTACTAATCACACTGACTTTATTTTCTCTAGCTAACTCTAATAATTCTGAATCTAAAGTACAATGATTTGTAAGAACAATCAATGAAACTTTAGAAAGAATTCCATGATGTAAAACTTTAAAACGATCCCCAACAATCAAAATATCACTAGTCTTTAATGGAGCTTTTTCAATAAACGTTTGGCTTTGATAACTTCCAGCATAAGTTTCTCCATCAAATTCTTCTTTAAATCTTAAAATTTCTTGGCCATTTACAGCTTTTAAAATTAAATCATAACTAGTTGTTAAATGACTATGAGTATTTTCAATAAACATCATAGCAATTTCTTTTAAAGTAATTAAACTAATAAGGTGTTTTTTCTCATCGACAATTGGAACAGCCGTGCAATGATTTTCTTGCATAAAATCTACGACATCTTTAATAGAAACCAATTCTCGCATCATAAAATCTTTACAATAATGAATATCTCGAACTTGAACTTTAACGTTGTTCAAATAATCTGGTTCTTTGACTCCAAAATGATTTAAAACAAAAGAACTTTCTTTATTAATATGTCCTAACACTCTAGGTAATGTATTTTCTCCCAATTGATTTTTTAAATAAGAAAAACTAATCGCTGAACAAACACTATCAGTATCTGGATTACGATGACCAAAAACATATGTAGCTTTCATAAAATCCCTTCCCTTTCATGTTTATAAATATACCACAACCACTTAAAATTTCAAGTTTTTTCTATAGTGAAAACACAATATATCGTGTATAATAAAGAAGAAAGAAGGAATTTTTATGTTCGAACTTATTTCCAAATACACTCCAAGTGGCGATCAACCAAAAGCCATTCGTGAATTAGTAAAAAATATCGAAGAAGGAAAAAAAGAACAAGTTTTATTAGGAGCAACTGGTACAGGAAAAACATTTACCATTGCCAATGTAATTAAAGAAGTAAACAAACCAACTTTAGTTTTAGCTCACAATAAAACATTAGCTGGCCAACTTTATTCGGAATTAAAAGAATTATTCCCAAATAACCATGTAGAATACTTTGTTTCTTATTACGATTACTATCAACCAGAAGCCTATGTTCCATCAAGCGACACATATATTGAAAAAGACTCGTCCATTAATGATGAAATAGATGAATTAAGACATTCAGCAACTTCAGCTTTAATTAATTATAAGGATACAATTGTAGTAGCCAGTGTTTCATGCATTTATGGTATTGGTGAAAAAGAAGAATATATGCATAAAATGCTTATCTTAACTATAGGAGATACAATAAGAAGAAACGACATCATTAATCGTTTAGTGGATATGGCTTATGAACGAAATGACATTGATTTTCATCGTGGCACCTTTAGAGTTCGAGGCGATATCATCGACATTGTTCCAGTAAATGAACACGCAAGTGGAATAAGAATCGAATTATTTGGTGATGAAATTGATAGCATTAAAAAATTTGATCCGGTTACTGGAACTATTTTAAAAAATATTAAAAGTATCACCATTTCTCCAGCAAGTCATTTCGTAACTAGTGATGAAAAAATGCAAGAAGCAATCAAGAGAATTGAAGAAGAATTAAAAGAACGATTAGAAGAATTAAAATCACAAGGAAAATTAATAGAAGAACAACGATTAAGAGAACGAACTAATTATGATATTGAAATGCTTAAAGAAACTGGATTTTGTAGTGGTGTCGAAAATTATTCAAGACATTTAGCTCTAAGAGGTCCAGGAGAAACTCCTACTTGTTTAATCGATTTCTTTCCAAAAGACTTTCTACTTGTTGTCGATGAATCTCACGTAACCTTACCTCAAGTAAGAGGAATGTATAACGGCGATAGAATGCGAAAACAAACATTAGTAGATTATGGATTTCGTTTACCAAGTGCCCTAGATAACCGTCCTTTAACTTTTCAAGAATTTGAATCCAAAATAAATCAAGCCATTTATGTATCTGCAACCCCAGGTGATTATGAACTAGAAAAAACACATGGAGAATTTATAGAACAAATTATTAGACCAACTGGTTTATTAGATCCGACAATTGAAGTAAAACAAACTGAAGGTCAAATCGATGATATTATTAATGAAATTCGAATAAGAATAGCCAAAAATGAACGAGTTTTAATTACTACTTTAACGATCCGCATGAGTGAAGAATTAACGAACTATTTAAAAGAAATGAATATTAAAGTAGCTTATTTACATAATGAGATCAAAACATTAGAACGACTAAAAATCATTCATGATTTACGAGCTGGAATCTATGATGTGGTAGTTGGAATCAATTTACTAAGAGAAGGAATAGACATCCCAGAAGTTAGCTTAATTTGTATTTTAGATGCGGACAAGCAAGGCTTTTTAAGAAGCACTAGAAGTTTAGTTCAAACAATTGGCCGTTGTGCTAGAAATGCAAATGGTCATGTTATCATGTATGCCGACACGATAAGTGATGCAATGAACGAAGCCATTACCGAAACCAAAAGAAGAAGAACAATTCAAGAAGAATATAATAAGGTTCATGGTATTACTCCAAAAACCATTATAAAAGAAATTAAAGATGTTATTTCTAATGAAGTAAAAGAAAAAGTTGAAAAGAAAACAATTTCGAAAAAAGAAAAAGAAAGAATCCTAAATGATCTAGAACAAGAAATGCAATTAGCTGCCAAAAATTTAGATTTTGAAAGAGCAATGGAATTAAGAGATATCATTTTTGAAATGAAAAGTTCTAAATAAAAAAAGTTTATAGTTATTTCTCTATAAGCTTTTTTATTTTTTTAATTTAGGAAGATCCATACCATCTGGAGTATTAAAATGTTCAAAAGATGCATTTTCCTTTTTAACAATATTATATTTTTTATGCGGGATTGGATCCGGATCCGTACTCTTTCGAACAATTGAATACTTACGTTGTAAATTTAACTCAATTTTCTTTTTTTCATTTTGAAGCATATTTTGATGTTTTTCTTCTTTAGATTGTAAATCATCAACTTTATTTTTAGCTCCCATCAGTCTAAACACTTTTAATAAATCGCTAATAATAATAATAAGTGCTGGAATAACAACAACGATTAACCAACCACCCTTAGTAGCTAAAAAGGATTGTAATCGTCCCAATTGAGGAATTTTAAATAAAACTTTTCCTTGAACATTTGCAAACGGAACATAAGCCGTATCGGGACTTAGATTTGCATCTCCCTTAGTTTGATAGGAATATCCATTTGCATCATTTTTGACATTAACAACTCGATGGGTAATTACCATACCTTTAGTCAAAGAAGAAGTAGAAACAAAAGTAATAACATCTCCTATTTTTATATCTTCAGGATTTTTAACCGTCTTATCAACAATAACATCATAACGATTAATATTAGGTTCCATACTGCCAGTTAAAATGGTATAAAGGCCAATAGCTGGTCGATATTTTTCTCCTTTTTCAGCATATATTTTTGTAGAAATAAAATAGTAAAGTAAAAAAGCAGCAACTAAAATCAAAATAACAAAGATAGTCCATGAAAGAACACCCATTATGAATTTAACAGCATGCGAAAAAGAACCATATTTTTTTGTTTTACTTTCTTGATTCATAACGATACCCTTTCTACTCTTACTATATCCATATTATAATAAAAAATACTAAAAATTACAAGCAACGAAAAAAAGAGAACTACTAATTTAGTTC
>CALVPL010000115.1 GCA_944351315.1 uncultured Bacilli bacterium
CCATAATTCTTCTCGCTTTAATTTTTTCATCACTTTTTTCTGTTATTAAAAAATGTTTTTCTAATTCTTCTAAGTTTAAGTTTGATGTAAAGAATGTTGTTAAATTATGATTCATTCGTGTTTGCAAAATAGTTCCTAGTACTTCATCTCTACTCCATTCGCTTACTTTTTCTGCTCCAATATCATCAATACACAAAATATCGACAGTTTGATATTTTTTCATCCGTGCTTCATAAAGCTCCCAATCACTTTTTAATTCTCTTAGGATTTCTGGAAAATAGATAAGTTCAGTTGTAACATCTTTTTTTTCTTTTAATTCGTTTAATAACGCACTCGTTAAAAAAGTCTTACCGCTTCCAAAATTTCCATGTAAGTATAGACCTTTCATATTTTTGGAAAAATCATAATTTTCATAAAATTGATCTAACCATTTAATTACATGAACACGATTTTTATCTTTCACATCAATGTCTTTCATTCTTGCGTTAGAAGAAAGAGCTTCTTCATCGATTTTAGCTTTTTTTAAATTCCATTCTTTCTTTTTAAATTTGCATGGAATATAGGTTGGATATATGCCTTCTTCATTTTTTTCTAAAGTAGATATATGTCCTTTGTAAGCATTTTTGCATTCATAAAGTCCACGACATTTTTGACAGTTTTCTAGTTCTTCTAATGTATCTAAAAGCTTAGTGGTTCTTTTTAGAGCTTCTTCTTCAGTGAGTTTTAAATGTTTGACTAATTTTTGAAATTTAGGATTTGTTTTGGCTTCTTCATAATTTTTCTTTAATAATTCATAACTCTTATTTGAAAATTCTATTTGCATTTTACTTCCTCCTTCTTTTTAAAAGTTGTAAATTTTCTTCTACTTTTTTTAATTCTTCTTCTACATATTCTTTACCATATTCTTGAATAAAATAAGAGTATGGAATTAAATCATAATGATACCAATATGGTGTGTCATACAAAATCAATTCACTTGGATTTTCTGGTTTTATATAATAGCCATTTTCAAAATATTCCATTTTTTGACCTGAGGTTACTCGTTCTATTTTTAATCTAAGAGTAAATATTTGAACCTTTTCATCTTCATATACTATCTTTTAAGATTCTTTTCATTTGATACAGAAAACCATTTTGTTCGAGAAAAAAATTGGATGCCAAGGAATTTTTAAAAGTTGCTGGCAAAAAGATTTCAGGCTTTTTAACCCAAAAGTTTTTTTCTTGATCTAACTTTCCAACGAAAGCTGGTTGATGTAGAGTATACAAATCTTTAATATTGTTTTTTTAGTTCTTCTAAATTTGTATTTTTGTTTTCTTTTAAAATAAAAAATAATTGATGTTCTTCTAAATCACTTGCTAATCGTTGTAAAATCAAATTTTCAAAACAAGATATTTTATGATTTTTAAGATAAATATATTCTTCGAATTTTTGAAGAGAATCTATTTCTGAAATATGCATAAAACCCCCACTTTACTACTTAATCTTCATATTTTTTTAAAATGCTTTCTAATTCTTCTTCTTCTTTTTCTGTTAAATTTTCTTTCCCTATTTTTTCATCAAACCAAACTGGAACTTCATTGTTTACTGGTTTATTGGTTTCTTTCTTTAATTTATTTGTATATTTTTTATGTTCTTTTTCGGCGACTTCCATCGCATCTTTAGCTGTTTCGATACCTAAACGTTTCCATTGACCAGCAATGGTTTCTACGAAAGCGGTATTTAGTTTGTTATTATTTTTTTTCAAAACATAATCTATTAGTACATTTACTACGGCTGGTTTTAGTTCGACATCTATAAGGAGATATTCTAATAGTTTTAGGTCTCTGGCTGTTGGATTTCCATTATGATACTTGCTTTTTAAGAAATCAAATGGTGTCGTATTTTCAAATACTTCAATAATTCTTCCTTTTTTACTTGTATCTCCGGATGGACTTTTTAGATATTCTGGTTGAGCTCGATAAACTAGGGTTGGCAATTTTCCATGATTGTTATATTGATAATATTTTCTTGTTTGAAGTCGTAAGGCATCTTTATCAATGGCTCCATTTTCATTCATGGACATTCTTAGAATTTCCACCATTTTTAAAGTATCTAAATTATAGACAAATGCTAAATTATTAATTAATTCCCGAACTCTTTTATTAAAGGTTCTATCTTTTACTAAACCTTTTGGAAGGCTACTAATTAACAAATCAAAATCTACTTGATCTTGCATATTTAAAGGTAATACTTCTCTTCCTATTGCTTCAAATCCTCCTTGAGTATTGCTTGATTTAAACACTTCATCAAACATAGAAGTGATTTCTTCATACTCTTTTAAAGGAAAGGTCATGGAAGAATATTCTTTTTTTAAAAGTTCATATTCTGTTGCCCCAATATTATTATATAAAACAACATTAAAAATAGGATTGGCAAAAAATTCTTTAGGACTCATTGGTGAATATAGTTCATACACATAATTATTCGGTTCACCGCTTTGAAAGAATGTTCTAAGTAATCCCATTGCTTCTAAAGCTTTACGAGCTAGTTTAATATTTTCTAAATTTGTTTTTAAAAGAGTCATTAAATGATGATGCGTATAATCGATACTCACGAATGTATAACGATCTAAATCTCGCCATAAAGTAAGATATAAACTTACAGCAATAGAACCAATTATGGGTTCATATAAACTTACAATATTCTTACGATCTTGCTCAGTTAAAACGGTTTTATTTATTACAATATATTTGTCTGCTGGTAAAAGTGTTACTACGGCCATAACTCACCACCTCATTAAACTTATTATAATAAAAAATATAAAAAAAAGAAAGAACTAACATCCTTCGTTGCAAGTTCCTTCACTCATTTTTTCAATCATATCGGTATAAATTTTTTTTAGTTCTTCTTTTTCTTTGGCAGTTAAAGGTTCATAGCCGTTTTTTTGAGTTTTAATGCTTCCAGAATGAAAGCCTACGATCTTACCATTTGAAACCGCGACAACTGTTGGAGCATATAATCTTTTTTCACCCGTTTTTATTTCATTTCCTTCTTCATCGGTTAACGTGTATTCTTCTAAATAGTCGTCTAATAATTTTAGAATTCGATAGTAGTTGTTACTTCCTTCTTTAGTAGTAACGATTTTTTCATTTTCATCTAATTCTAAAACATCCCGAATATTTTCAATATTTAAATATGCAATTTCGGCAACTTTATTTTCAATTGCAGCCTCTTCTAAAACCGGCAGAATACTCCGGCACCAAGGACATTCTGGGAAGCCAAAATAAATTAGGCCTGTTTTCCCTTCTAATATTTCTATTATTTCTTCTTCACTTTTATATACAAAAGGATTATTTTCGTTTAACTCTACTAGTGGATATGTTCGATTTGCACTTTCGTTTGTCTCATTATTATATTTAGCATATTCTTCTTGAATTTTTTTTGCATCACTTAAAATTACTTCTTGTTCTTCTTTTTGAAAAGCAAGCACGCCACAGCAACAAGCAATTACAACAATTATACCCAATAAACCCAAAAAAACTAAATTTTCCTTTTTCAAAAATACCACTCTTTTCTAAAATATTATAACGAGATTTTTGAAAAAAAACAAGATTTCTATAAACCTAGTGTAAATGGATTAAACGTTATTCTTAAAAAAATTATATTTGATTTTTTTTAAAACGTTTCTTAAGTAACATAAAGAAATATATCAAAAATATTATTATTGGTAAAATAAATATAAGAAAATATTGTTTCAAATGAAATTGAAATAGACTTAATGGTTGAAAATAATTTTTACATATTACATTTCTAAATATTAAAAGACTTAAAGTATATAAAATCGAAGATAAAATTGCACTGAATATAGTTAATAATAAAATCTTTTTCATATATGCAGCTTTATTATTTAGATTGAAAATATGTTTGTTTTTAAATATTAATACGGTTGTCATCACGATAAAAATTAGTAGACAACAGATACTAATCCCTAAAAAAATTTTTTTTAAAATTGAATTCAAATATAAAATGTGATAATAATCCTCTGAATAAACTGTTTTAATATAAAAATTATTCTCTTCTTTTAACAAGTCATGAAAAATTGAAGCTGTTTGATCTTCAGATTGTGTATAGTACATTATACCAGTTCGGATACATAGATCAGTATTTTTCATACTATCTATAAATTCTTTTTTTACATAAATCTTATTGTAAATACTTTTAGATTTACGAATTAAATCATCCCCATTTTTTAATTCCTCTTTAGTTAATTCATCCCATTTTCTATTTTTTAATATCTCATATTTTGATAAATCATAATCTATAATACCAGAAATTTTTACTTTTCTATTATTTAAAGCCAAATATGTATTTTTATCTATCAATTGTTCATAATTTTCTACTTTTTGATAATCTGTAGTAAGTATATCATTATTATAAAGCTTTATACCATGGTTTATCATTAAATCGGCTATATAATTTGATATCATTATTTCATTTTCCTCTTTGGGTAAATGACCAATTATTTTTTGGCTAGATAAATTATCTAAAGAGGATAAAGCCACGACATCAACGCGATCTGATTGATATGTATAGGCATCATATAAATAACCATATTCATATCGAATATTTAATAATTCATATATGTCCTTATAAACATCATCACTACTTTTTATTTTATATACTTCAAATCCTTTGGAGTTTACTAATCTATTTATTTTATCAAGATCATCCTCGGTTAATTCCATTATATCTTTATTATAAAAATCCCCACTATTTAAAGAATCATATTTTTCTACTTGAAAAAACTCTTCTTTTTCGGCCATAAAAAGCTTTATAAATTTATCTTCTCCATCACTTTGATGAAATGAAGCTGCTAAATTAAACAAGGAGATCATAACAGTAAATAAAACAAAAAAGAAAATAGCCAGAAGCCAAGGTATTTTTTTATATTTCTTTAATTCTTTCATAAAAACATCCTTTTATATTTTTTTACTATTGTTCTTTATATTTATTCCAAATCTCCGAATATAAAGTGTTGTATTCAGAAATACTTTCTTTACTAGTACCTTCTGGAAAAACAAAATCATAATTTGCAATATCTTCTAAACTTAAAGAATTTTGTTTATAATTTTCTAATATTTTTCCTTTTTCGGAAATCGAAACATGTCCATATTTAACACTGCTGTAAACATAAGAATTTGGTTCGTTAGCATTCGTTGTACTGTTCAAAAAAACTATATAATCTTTTTCTCTTTTTATAGGTGTACTTCCACCCAAATAGAAAGTTCCACTATTATTCCAGAAAGCAACAAGATCATATATTTTGATATACTCATTTTCTTTAACATCTGTGCCTTTAATCACTTTTTTTATCTGACAATTATTGATAATCCCATTCCCTTTAAATGTGGGATACTTACTACTATTCACAATTAAAATATACTCTGAGTTTTCTTCTAAATCCTTAAGCGATTTTACTTTATCGTCAATAAAAAACCCTTCCAAATCATACATATTTTCATAAGTCATTCCTTCAAAATTATTGATTGTATCCCTTTCACTTGCAAAAAAACTATATAAACTATTTTTAAAGAACTCATTACGATCCACATGTTTAAAATTATATTTAGCATATACAACTATTCCAGCAGAGAGAAGAACAAAAATAATTAGTATATACAAAATTCTTCGTTTCATAATTTTATCTCTCCACATATTTTTCCTTCATCTATTTTAAATATTTTATCGCAGAGTAATCGCAAATCATCTTTATTATGACTAGCTATTAAAATAAGTTTATTTTGTTTTTTTAATTTTTTTATAATATTATGTACTATTTTAATACTTGCCTCATCCAGTCCATTCGTTGGTTCATCTAAAATTATCAATTTTTGATCTTCCATAATTGCTTGAGCAATTCTTAATTTTTGCTTCATTCCTAATGAATACTCTTTATATTTTTTTGACGAATACTCACCTAACCCAATATCTTTAAGCACTTTATTTATGTATTGATCATTTTTTTTATTGTTAATCTCATATAACATAGATAAATTTTCAAAACCTGTTAAATGCGGATAAAATCCTGGTTCTTCTAACAACAACCCAATTTGACTCAAATCATAGTCATCATTAATTAGTGATTTACCATCAATTGTTATATCACCGCTTGTGGGATATATCAAGGTAGTTATTGCCCTAAAAAGCATTGTTTTACCTGAACCATTTCTTCCGAAAAAGCCATAAACATTTCCGCTTTTTAGTTCTAAATTAATATTATCCAAAACGATTTTATCCTTTATTTTTTTTGAATAATTCACTATTTTTAAATTCACTACTCCATCCCTCCAATATCATATTTTAAATATATTTTTTTTATCATTATAATTCCAATTAGTATAATAAGCATTGTAATAAGAGAACTACCACTTTCAAAATATATATTCACAAACGGTATATATATTTGAGTCGAGATTAAAGATAAATTCATTGATGAGATTAAAATAAGAAAATTTAAAATCAAAATTAAAATAATTGAATACATCAACTTTTTAATAAGTAATGCGACAAATATTATTTCAACTATTAAAAAAATATTCTCTATAACATATTTTAAAATAAATACTAATCCATCTATATTTATCCTAATTGTGTTTGGTATCAAAAAATTTATTATAACCAACTGAGATAATTCTAATAAAAAAATAAAGCAAAATGATTCTATCATAAATGAAATCAATACTTTTTTTATATATTTTCTTCTATTTTTGCTTCGTACATCAAAATAATTTAGTTTGTAAAAATATTTTTTAGATATTACAAATATTTCATATATAATTGGTAAAAACCAGATTATATTTACTACCTGATTATCTTTCCAATATACAAGTATATCTTTAATAAAAGATTCTTCTCCATTACCAATTGAATAAATATAATTTTTTTTCAAAAAACAAATAATTATTATAACTAATATATATATTATTATTTTTTTTATATCAATTTTCTTCATGTATGTCATCTAGCATAAAATCCTTTTTTATTCGTAAAAATATCGATAGTACATTTAAAAATATAGTTATAATAATTAAAACAAATCCTAATACAAAATAGTTGTTATAGATATATGGCAAGCAATAAATATAACTTACATCAAAATATATATTATTGAAAAAGAAATAATTTCCATGCTCTAATAAAATATCGATTATTGAGAATATAACCAAAAATATAGCACAAGAAGTTGTTCTATTTTTAATAAAAATATCAATACTTTTCACAAGCGACAATATAAATAAAGATATTAGTATATAATTAATATACATAATTAACATAAAATAGAAATTTTGAAAAAAAAGACTAAAATTTTGTAATATAATTGGTAATTCAAAAGCTCCAAAAATTAGCAACAATATACATACTTCATATTTAATGTTATTTACTATTGCATTAAAAAAGTTTTTCTTTCTAAGACATATGGCTAAACAATTCTGCTGTTTAAAAACCAATGCACTACTAGATAAGATTACTATTATTAAAAGATATCTTACCGGCAGTTGTGTCAATTTAGATGAATATAACATAAGAAAATCTTCTGAAATTCCATAACCAATATAAAATCCTAAAATGATAACAATTATAAAGCACAAAATTAATAATGGTGTTTTTAAAATATATTTCATACCAAAATATCTTTCTTTTTAAAATAAAAAATTAACAAACCTATACTAATTATCAAAAGAATTCCTACACACCAACAATAAGAAACTACATTATATTGAGAAAATGACTGAAGACATTTTATAAAAGAAAGATTATTTAGATTCAATATTGGAAAAAGTAATTCAGTTAAAATAATAAAACATAATGGTATGAAGTAAATAACAAGACGATTTTTCATAAAAAATGATACAGTATATGAAAGTGCAACAAGTAGACTATACATAAGTGATACTAATATATTTATAATAAATGTAAAAAGCACGGGATTATATAGTCGAAGTTCATCTAAAAACCAAGATGGTTGAGACGTTAAATGAAAGGCTACTTCTTGATAGTATGTTACTATATTTCCAGATCCATATATTATTCTCAATAATATATAATTAAAAGAAAAACTCATAAAACAAATTATAAAAGTTGTAATTGCTGATAAAAATATTCTGGAAAATATATTTTTTTTATTGTTCATTCTTAATGCTAATAAATAAACTGTTTTTCTTTTATTTTCTAAAAAGTTTGAATCCGAAAAAATTATTGAAAACATTATAGGAAAAATAATTATGATCAATGAACTTAAAGTTATTATAGGATTATAAAGAATAAATTGATATTCACTGGATGGCATTGTTTCGTAAAATATACCAGTTCTCATTGATTCTACTACGCATAAAATCACATGAATTAAATTTAGAAAAAAGGCAATAATAATAGCAACATAAAATTCCCGTTTATGGAATAAATAATTTATGTTAAATTTTAATTCTTTCATAAAGATTTCCCCTTAAAAATGAAAGGCCTGGTCGTAAGACCTTAATTGTTTTATTAAAAATATTGCCAAGTTCCAACAGTTGCTCTAATTACCTACAGATTTTTTCCTCGAACCTGAAATTGCAAGGCTTCTTTTCATTTTCCTTACCTCCTTTTATTTTACTAATACGAATTAGATCATTTTAAAAATAACGACCCCATTTTAAAACTGAAATACTGACTTATTAGTTATTATCATCTTAACATACTTTAAGTTATTTGTATATAAATTGTGAAATTTTGGCGAAAAAAAGTGATTATTTTTTTATGAGTTGCCAATTAAAAAACGCGTGATTCCTATTCTTATAGGTTAACGCGTTTTGAAGTAAAAGTTAATATATTTTAAAAAAACAAGATTTCTATAAACTTAGTTTAAATGGATCACTTGATGAACCTGTTCCTCCACTTATTTTTACACTAGAGGATAGATATATGACTGGTGAAGCTGAAAGTCCAAAAACCATATCTTCCGATATCATGTCTGGTGTTGCATCAAATACTCTTCTGTTATCATCTATAAACAATACTCTATTGAATGTTGTTTGATGAGTTAATGTCCATTGGTCAGTGTTGTCTTTATATAACCAATTGTTATTAGAGCAATCAATTAAATCGCTACCAAACCAATTATATATATTTTCATTTAAGCAAGTATTTCTATCTGTCTTGCTTCCTCCACTTGTTGCATACCCGTAATCACTTGGATACATAAGTCCTATTTTTCCTGTCCAAGTTATCGGATTATTATTGTGTACTACCGTACCTCTTTCTGATGTATAAAATTCTAATATCATAGCAGAATTTGTAGGATGGCCACCTATATTCCATATAGCATCTCCAATCATTTCTTTATATGGACTTTGTATGCTATTTAAATAAGTGCCATTTAATTCTTTTTGTAAACTTGCCTGTGTCCAATCATTCTGACCAGAGCTATTCCAAGCTATTGATTCATTGTAAGGTTCATTTTTGATAATTTTTAATCTTGTTTCTTTTATTCCTGTCCATCATCAATATTATTAAATGTTCCAATAATTCGCCATAGTTCATTATTAAATGAGACATAATTATTTGGATTTGCTCCTATATATCTTAAATTGTTATCGACTGTTTCATCGTAAGCTATTTCTGTTGGATCAGCATTTGCTAATATGAAATCTTCGATAGTTTCTTTTTTAAAATATAAAGTACATTTAGTTCTTGATTTGGTCATATTTAACACTTTTATAGACTAATCACTCGTATTAAACTCGACACTGGCTCCGTTCGTACAAGTTGTTTTTCCTTTATCTATAGTATATCCTTCTCCTTTTTGGGGCATATTCTTAGAAATTACTCCATCGACATAGAAGGCAAAATAAAGATCTCCTGGATCTCCCACGGTTCCATTTATGATATTAAAGTCTTGTTTTACTTCAAATGAGGCAAATGAAGTATAGAAAAATACTCCTGCTATTAATAAAACACATGCTACTGTAAAAATTATAATTCCTGTTTTTTTAGGATTTTTTTCTTTGAATTTTTCTAACTTCATTTTTCTCACCCTAAGTATTTTTCTTATGTCTATATTATCACAATATCCCCCCCTCCCACGTCAAGTGGGTTGGTGTGAAAAATTTTAAAAATTTTTATTGAACAATAGACAATAAAAGTTTTTCTGGATCAAGATTAAGTATTTCTGTTATATTCTGGATAGTTTGAATATCACGGCTTAGTGAATAAAAGGAGTCGCCTTTCTCTATTCCGATATATGGAGAGTAGAAAACGTTCATCAGTAAATTTTCGTTTTTATCAAGGGCATGAACTACTAAAGCTGCTCCTTCCATAGTTGATGTGCCAACAGATACCTCTAACGGCATGATTAAAGAAATAATTTGATCAATTTTATTTTTATCTGTAATAGTTTCAATTGTATCTTCATTAAAACAAATTTTATAAGGATTATGAGCATCATATCGACATACAATCATTGTTTCTGTTTGTGTAAGTAATTCTTTAAGATTATCTACAGAATAGGTATCTTTAGGAGTTTTTGTAAAAATACTTAAATTAGCTATTAACGCAACAACAACTAATATTGAGCATATCCAACATAATACATTAAAAGTTTTTTTTCTCATTTTTATTTCCTTTCTACTTAATTATGGTTACTTATAAGTAAACTGTGAAAAGTAAATGAAAAAACATATTTACGCATTCGCAGTTCTACTGATTTAACCACCTCACCTTCAATTGAAGTATTACTTAGGTATGCGACTGAAAGATGAAAAATAAAAATGATATGTTACTTCTAAACTTCTTAAATGCATTATACCACATATTTCAAAAAAACATTTTTTATTTAATTTATTAATTAAAAAATAATGTAGCATAAAAAAACGAGCTCTTAGCTCATTTTCATCAAATTCTTAATATTACGAATTACTTTTTTTTCAATTCGAGAAATATAGGACTGACTTATGCCTAACATTTCGGCAACTTCTTTTTGGGTGTAACTTTCTGTATTATTTAAACCATATCTTAAAACCATAATTTGTTTTTCTCGTTGATTTAATTTATTGATTTCTTTAGAAATAAAATTTCTTTCTACTTGACGTTCATACTCATCACTTACTAAATCGGTATCTGTCCCTAAAACATCTTCTAAGTGCAGTTCATTGCCTTCATTATCATAATTCAAACTGTCTTCTAAAGAAATTTCTTTTTTTCTTTTTTTGTTTTTTCTTAAAAACATTAATATTTCATTAGAAATACATCTGGAAGCATAAGTGGCTAATTTTATGTTTTTGTCTATTTTGTATGTGTTGATTCCTTTAATTAGCCCGATTGAACCAATACTTACTAAATCTTCAATATCATATCCTGTATTTTCATACTTTTTAGCTAAAAAAACGACTAATCTTAAATTGTGTTCAATTAAAATATTTTTAGCTTCTTCATCACCTTTTTTAGCTTTAATTAAATAACTTAATTCTTCTTCTTTAGATAATGGTGGTGGAAGTTTATCACTGCTTCCAATAAAAAAACAACTTGAATATTTTTTTCGTAACCATGCTAAAATTTTTTTTATCATAATAGATCCTCCAAACAATACGAATTTAACAAACAATCAATTCCATCTTCTAAAAAATCTTTTTCACCTATTCCAACTAAATAATTGGTACTTGTCATTCCTTTTATTTCAACAGCTTTTATTTTCATGCATTTCATTAATCCGTGAGACTTAACCGTTTGAAATGGGACGTAATAATACGTTTTTGGATCAGGAATTTTTGACTTGTTTACAACGATAATTTTCTTTTTGGTAATTGGATCTGTCAATGTATTTCCTGTATCCAAAAAAGAATTTAAAGTGATTTTTTTGCCATTCAAAAAATAAATCGTTACGGGATAATATTTTGCATATTGATTTACTTCTCTTCGTTGCTTCACATAAATATATAACATTATAGGTGAAAATATGACTAAAAAAAGATAATTTACAGAAATCGTATCATAAGTAAAAATAAGTCCATAATGCGATTCACTAAAAGTCAAGTTTAAAAAATAAAGAAAACCACCTAATACTGTACTTGTCATGTAAAGATAGGATACGTTTTGAAAAAGGTATTTTCTATCTTTTACTCCAAAACTTGCTATACACATTAAAAATCCTAAAAGTATTTTTATTATAAATAAAAGGAAAGAAGAAATAGGCAAAAACAAAAACAAAAGTGTTGTAGATCCAATTACCGAACCTAAAAAAATTCTTTTTAATGAAACGTTTCTTTTTAAAGCGTTGTTTACTGTTAATAAAAGAACAAAATCAAAAAAGAGATTTAAAAAGAATACAAGATCAATATAAATGGTCATCTTTTCACCCTACTAAGTATACAAAAAAAACGACATTAAAAATGTCGAATTATCTTTTTTATCACAAAAAAACTGGAGTTATTCCAGTTAATAATTATCTTTACTTCTTAGAAATGATGGAATGTCAAATTCAGTATCATCATCATCTATTCTTCTTTTTGGCATTATATCGCTAGTATCATCACCTTTACCGTCAAAGCCTGTGGCAATAACAGTAACTATAACTTCGTCTGTAAGATTTGAGTTTGGTATCGCTCCGAATATGATATTGATATCACTGTTCGCTGCTTCACGTACTGTTTCTACAGCATCTTCAATTTCAAATAATGTTAAATTATCTCCACCAGTGATATTTATTATTGCATCTGTTGCTCCATCGATTGTCGTTTCTAGTAAAGCACTTGATACGGCTTGTCTTGCAGCTTCTACAGCTCTATTTTCGCCGATTCCCATACCTATACCAATTAAAGCGGTTCCAGATTTTTCCATAACGGTTTTAATATCTGCAAAGTCTAGGTTAACTATTCCTGTTACGGCAATCAAATCAGAAATGGATTGAACTCCGCGATGCAATACGTTATCTACTTCTTTAAAGGCATCTTTAAATGTTGTTGTTTTATCGATAATTTCTCTTAATCGATCGTTTGGAATAATAATTAATGTATCGACGTGTTTTTTTAATTCCTCTAAACCAACTAAAGCATGTTCCATTCTTCTTTTTCCTTCAAAACGGAATGGTTTCGTAACAATCCCTACTGTTAAGGCTCCTGTTTCTTGAGCGATCTCAGCGATGACTGGTGCTGCACCGGTACCAGTTCCTCCACCTAATCCACAAGCAACAAACACCATATCGGCTCCTTTAACTGCTTCTTCAATTTCTGTTTTGCTTTCTAAAGCTGCCTCACGTCCTACTTCTGGATTTGATCCTGCTCCACGACCACCAGTGATCGTTTCACCAATTTGAATTTTATTTTTTGCTTTACTGGCATTTAATACTTGTAAATCGGTATTTACAACATAGAATTCAACACCTTGAACGCCTTCTTCAATCATTCTGTTGACAGCATTATTTCCGCCGCCTCCGACACCAAACACTTTTATTTTTGCAATTGGATCTATCTTTAAATTACCGTCCATAATACACCCTCCTTAATTATCAAAAAAGTAGCCAAATAATTTTCCGAGAATAGAATTTTCTCCAAAGCTAATTTTTTTATTTATCGTACACATTTCTTTTAGTTCTTCTTCATCAAATATTGAGAAATCTTGATTTCTTATCCGAAGTTTTTCTTCATAATATTTTATTAGACCAACACTAGTAGAGTAAATATTACTGCGAACTCCCAATTCATTTGTTGTTCCTACTTTAGCACTACGGCCAAAAACCTCTTCAAGGAGAAGTGAAAAATTTGTCATTTCGCTTACTCCACCCGTTATCATTATATAATGAATTTCTTTTTTTGTTAAGTGATTTATTTCTTTTTTCGCGATTTTTAGGATTTCTTCTAGCCTTGATGAAGCTACCTCTGTCGCTTCATATTCGCTTACAGAAATTTCTTCACCATTTTTATTCGTATACTTTTTTTTGATACTTGCACTCGCTCCTCGATTATGAGCTGCACATAAATTTTGTTTTATATCTCGAGCATCTTTTGCCGAAACTTTAAAAATGTAAGCAAGATCTTGTTCGATATTTTTGGCTCCTAAATCCAATGTTTTTGAATTGGTTAAAAGTCCTTTATTGAATATAGAAATTTCTGTTTTAGAATATCCCATATTGATAAATACACCGACATTATCTTTCATCATTTCTTTTTGAAATTCATAGAAATCGCCTATTGCTCCTAAAGTAAAATCTACTACTTGCACCCCTATTTGTTCTAAACATTTTGCCAATGTATAGGCATTTTTTCGTGGAACTGTCGCGACCAAGCACTTCACAGTTAGTTTTGATGCTTCTACTCCGATCGGATTTTTAATGTTTTCTCCATCATCTATATAATAAGAAGTAGGATGAATGCTCACTATTTCTCGGCCATTATCAATTCGATTATAAGTCGAAGCTTGCATCGCTCTTACGATATCAACATTTCTAATTGTATGATCTTCACTTGTTATCGTGGTAGATCCTTCTGCCAAGAAAAACTCGCTATTTTCACTTGGAACAGATAAGAAAACTTTAGAAATTTTAATTCCTAAAATATTTTCACATTTTTGAAATGCTTCTTCTAATTTTGGCAAGACTGCCTGTGGATCGACAACAAATCCATTTTGAATTCCTAAAGATGGTGTTTGAGATGCGGCTAAAATTTGAAGGCGATTTTTAAAAATTTCACCAACGACTAATTTGATAAAATTTGAACCAATATCAATACTAGCAAATACTTTTCGCATACCCTTCACCTATCTTCTAAACACAATTATATCGAAAACTAAAGAAAAATACAAGAAATTGAAGAAAAAACTCAAAAAATATTGCAAGAAGAAGATCTATTTTTTTA
>CALVPL010000116.1 GCA_944351315.1 uncultured Bacilli bacterium
ATGAAACAATTAAATACTTTCGTTTCTGTCTATGTTGCTTGTGGTGGAACAGAAGTTGCAGCGATTGATTATTTTGTAGCTAAAAAGATTTTACGTAAATTTGACCAATTAAGTGTAGCTTTTATTCGTGATGAAATTGATCCATTTATTTCTTATTTAAATAAAAAATATGGTAAAGGTGTTATGGTTGAATGTATTGCTTATTTGGAGAATTTGAAAAAGAGTATATAGTTAGGAGTTGATATTATGGGACGAGCTTTAAAAGCCAATAAAGAAATTAAAGATACTCGTGATGCTTTCTTAAAAAATTTGGATTCAAAAATGGATTATCGTTCTTTATATAAAAGCGATTTCCTTGTTTTTGACTGGATTGATGAAATGGAATTTGCTTGTCCCTATATTGACATAGTAGTTCGTAATCCTAAGTTAACTTTAATTCAAGAAAAAAATGTAGTAAAAGTAGAACGAGCTAAAAGAATTAATGTCGATAGTGTTAAAAATTTAGCCAAAAATACTCATTATATTAATAAAGTAAAAGAAAATAATGAAGTGGAACCTAAAAAGATTTTAGAAGTTCGTAATGAAGAAACTTTTAATATTTATGAAAATCGTTTTCTATATACATTAATTGATGATATGACTCGTTTTATAAGAGCGAAAGAAGAAATTTTAAACAACTTTGAAATTACAGATAATAAAAGAATGGAGTATGCGGCTTCGACTACGGCTAATGGGGAACGAATAAAATTGGAAGTTGTTGTTACATCGGAGTCTTTACCAAATCAAAAAATTGATAAAAAGTTGGCCGATGAAATTGCGAAAGCGAAAAAAAGATTAAAACGCATTAAAGATTATATTTCTAGTTGGTATCGTAGTCCAATGATGAAGCAATTGGAAAGAGAACATGTAAAACCAATTAAGCCTCCATTAAAGAAGACAAATATAACCTTGAAAAATCCGAACTTTCGAATCGCGGCTCGATTATGGGATTTTTTACGAATGTATGATTTAGAAGATAGAAATAGTACAGATCAAAATGCTAATTTAAATGATAGTATTGATTTGTTAAAAGGTTTTCTTGATCATAGCTTTTTTATTGATTATGCAGTTTTGAATTCAATGAATACGAAAAAAAGAGTTCAAAAGAAATTGATGAGCGAATATGCTTTAGTCATCCTAACAGAAGAAGTTCATCGGATTGTTTCTCTTCTAGTTAGTAATGGCATGAAAATAAATGATGAAGAATTACTTGGTATTATTGCTAAAGAAATTAAAAATGAGAAGAAGGAACGAATCGTAGGTTCTGACGATGTTAAAAAGAAATTTCAATCTGCAATTGATGAGTATTTAGAAAGGACACAAGAAAATTTGTAGGGATGATTATGAAAAAAGGAACTGGAAAGAAAATTTTAAATATCGTTAAATGGATATTTAATGTTGTTATTGGTATTTTTATTGTATTATTTATTTTGGTTGTTTGTTTACAGAGATTTTCAAACAATGAACTTGCTTTTTTTGATTATCGGATGTTTACAGTTTTAACAGGAAGTATGGAACCAAAATATAATGTTGGTGATGTCTTATTTGCAAAAGAAATAGATCCGAATGACATTCAGGTTGGTGATGCAATTAGTTATTTAGGAAAATCAGGAGATGTAAAAGATAAAGTTGTAACTCATGAGGTGGTTGAAATTGAAACTTCTGAGAATGGAGAAAAACTTTTTCATACAAAAGGAATAGCTAATATTATAGAAGATCCAATTGTTCATGAAGATCAAATTTATGGTAAGATTATTCATAAATCAACGATTTTATCCTTTATTTCTAAAACTATTCGAACTCCTATCGGTTTGGTTATTTTGATTATTATTCCAGTATTTTATATTATTGGTTCAGAAATGCTTTCTGCTTTATTATTACGTGAGGAAAAAAGAAGAAATAGAGAGTAGGAGATAATATGGAACGCAAACATAAGGTATATCTAAAATTGAATTTGCTATCTTTGTTTTGCATCGGGGTTTCTTTTATTTCAATAACTTTGGCTTGGTTTGCTTATAGTGGTTTAAGTACTGTATCTACGCAAGTAGATGTTAAGGCTTGGAATATTGAGTTTATGCAAAATTCTCAAGTTGTAACCAATGAAATTGTTATTGATGTTAATGAAATTTATCCTGGGATGGATCCAATAGTAGAAAATGTGAGCATTCATAATTTAGGTGATTCAAATGCTATGCTAAGTTATCAAGTTGTCTCAGCAAGAGTTTTAAATGAAGATTTAGCCGAGCAAGAAAAAGGGTATTTAGTGGATTTACTTTCTCATGATTTACCATTTCATATTAATATCAGTTTGGAAGATCGTTATGTCGAGGCTAAAAATGGAGTTAGTGATTTTTCTGTTTCAGTTTCTTGGCCGCTTGATTCGTTAAATGATGAAAGAGATAGTAAATGGGGAAATGAAGCTTATAAATTTCAACAAGAAGAACAACAAAAGCATGAGCAAGATCCGAATTATACACCACGCAAGTCTTTAAAAATTGTAATTAGTGTAAAGGCTGAGCAATTTATTGATGCCCCTGAAACTCCAGATATAAACTATAATGTTGGAGATCTAATTTTGTATGATGTTGTAAATAATCAGAGATGTGAAACTATAAGTAGTACCTGTTTAAAAACTTATGTAATGGACGCTAATAACACACTTGCTAATAATTCTGTTACTTTACTTCCAGATTTGTATCAAACTTATTCTAGTGGTCCATATGCAAACTATGATGCTTTATTAAATTCTAGTGTTTCTACTTGGAATGTTTCTAGCCGAGCTCTTACTTTAGAAGATCTTTTAAAAGTTATTGCTACAGATAATCAAAATTCTTTCTTAAAAAGAGATGGTTTATCCGATGTAATTGTTGGAAATTTAGATTTTAAAGATCGAATTACTACAGTGATTGATAAAAGTAAATCATATAATGGCCGTTTTAGTTTTTTAAATGAAAGATTTCCGTATTTATCTTCTAATAAATGTTATTGGGTAAAAACAGAATATGATACAAATAAAGCTTATGCTTTCCAACGGCAAGATGATACAAATACGATGATTTATGGAAATGATAAGAGTACATCTTGTAGTGTCGTTCCAGTAATTGTTGTTGATAAAGCAAATTTAAGTGAATAAAAAAAGCAATTCCAGAATACTATGGAATTGTTTTTTTATGAAACATTTAAGGTTTGCATTTTTGTAGTATACGTGTCATTTTTTGCTTTTCAATTGATCCTTTATACCATTCGCGAATTTCTTTTCTTTCTTCTTCATAGGCTTGAGGGAAATTCGGATCATTAAGAAATGCTTGAATATCATTTTGAAGCTCTAATAAAAGCTTTTTTATATCGGCTAGTATTTTTTTCTTGGTAATTTTTTTTCTTAATTTAGAAATAAAAAAATGAAAATCAGTACCTTCAGGTTTCATAGCAGAGGCTTCCAGTTCATAAAAAGGAATTAAAGGTAAATTTTGAGCTTCTTCAGAAGAAAAATCTAAATCTTCTTCTATTTCTTTATCTGTTTCTTTTATTAAAATGATATCCTTAGTAGTTATGAAATTCTTTAATAAAACAACAGGAAAAATGTCATTTGCTTCCAATTCAACATTTTGAGAAACGGCTGCAAGATAGCTTCGTTGATAAAGTCCTTTCCAGTAATCTGTTGTTGAACCGCTTTTTTCTTTAATGTAATCGGTATAAGTCATGTTGGTTTTAAAATCCATTAATCGATATTCCTTATGGTTACGGCGGTTTAAAATTTTAAGATAATCTTTTTCAGTGAAATAAATATTATAGAATCTTTTAACTAAATTATAATATTCGGTGTCTGATAAGTCATCTAAATCAGTGTAAGTTAAATCATGGGCCATATCTAAAATGTTTTTAATAGCAGTTTTAAATGATTTAACACTTTCTTCCATATTTATTTCAGAAAATAAATCAATCACTTTTTTTTCAGTTTGCATAAAATACCTCTCTCGTATAATCAATCTTATAGAAATATTAATTAATTCTATAATTGATTAATCCTTTCTATATTATATTTTTTTGATTTATTTTACTTCTAGAAGTAAAATAAATTTTGCACTGTGGATTTGTTCT
>CALVPL010000117.1 GCA_944351315.1 uncultured Bacilli bacterium
ATCTTATCTCTATTAAGTAAACATACCGTAGTAGAGCATGACCATAATAAAGTAAACTATAATCCTGAATATGAATTTATTAATGCAGAATGTTGTCAACACTTACTAAGAGACTTAAGAAAAGTTGAAATGAATATACCAGGACGTACATGGTGTAAAGAGATGATTGAGCTCTTTCAAAAATATGATCATCAACGAAAAGAGTTAATCAAACAAGGAATAGATACATTCACAGAGGAAGAAATTAACGAATTCATCTTACAAGTAGATCATTGCTTGTTAAAAGGTTTGGAAGAAAATGGAAAAGATTCAAAGCCATACTATGCTGACAAAGAGCTTACGCTTATTTGGAGGATTATGGAATACCGAGATAACTACATTTACTGGATATTAGACTTTTCTATTCCTTTTACAAATAATTTAAGCGAAAGAAACTTAAGAGGCATTAAATCCAAGATGAAAATAGCTGGGCAATTTCAAAATATCGAAAGAGCAAGAGATTATGCCAACATAAGAAGCTATATAGAGACATGTAGATTGTATGGTAAAAATGAATATGAGTCTTTAACAAGATTAGTAGAAGGGAATCCTTATACATTTGCTGAACTTATTGCTACGAAAAAATAAGTGAAAAAATCACCTATTTTTTTGCGTGGCTGTAAATACTAACGAATTGTAACAGATTTCTACGGAGAAAAAACATAAATTGTTGACTTTTTCTAGATTTTAATATTATAATAAGGGAGCTTTAGAAAAAAGGAGGGAATTGTCATGATCGGAACTTATCAACCTAATAAAAGAAAAAAAGCAAAGAAACATGGATTTTTTGCTCGTAAAGAAACGAATATTTTAAAAAGAAGAAGAAAAAAAGGACGCAAAGTATTATGTAAATAAACCACATCTTTTATGTGGCTTTTTTTGTATGGAGGTGGGAATTCCTTGAAAAAAATAGAAATGATAAAATCACATCAAGAATTTACTGAAATAATCCAAAAAGAAAAATATATAAAAAACCAGAATTTTTCTATATATATAAGGAAAGGAAAATATAATTATCCACATTTTGGAATAGCTGTATCCAAAAAATTAGGAAATGCGGTAACTAGAAATAAATTAAAAAGAAGAATGCGAATGATTTTAGATGAATGGAAAAAAGATTTGAAGTGTAATGAAGATTATATTATAATAATGAAAGAAAGCACCAAAAATTTATCATTTGAAGAAATGAAAAATAGCTTTTTAAAATTAACAGTAAAAAGGAGAGAAAATGAAAAAACAGAATAAGATTTTAGCACTAATTATGATTTCCATGATCTTTTTAGCGAGTGGATGTGGAAATGATGATTACATTAAGGATGAAAATGGGAACATTATAGTAAATGAAGTTACTGGTCAAAGTGTCCAAAAAAATATATTATGTCAACCAGAAAAAGATTCAGAGTTGTATAGAATATATGAAGAACATCAAGATCAATTAGATGTCCCAGTAAGTGAATTGCCAACTTGTGAAGAATTTAATTTGACTTCAAATAAATATGATGGTTTATGGCAAGCTCTTTTAGTTAGACCATTGGCCTATATAATTTTACAATTTGGTTATTTATTTAATAATTTTGGTATCTCAGTAATGTTCGTAGGTTTATTAATTCGAATAATTTTAATGCCTCTTTCTATTAAAAGTATGCGTCAATCTACTAACTTACAAAAAGCTCAACCTGAGATTGCTAGAATAGAGAAGAAGTATGCTGGAAGAACCGATAGTGATTCTATGATGGCAAAAAGTCAAGAAACCATGATGGTTTATCAAAAGTATAAAATTAATCCTGTTTCTGGATGTTTAGTTGCCTTAATTCAAATTCCTTTATTTTTCGCATTCTTATCGGCGATTAATGAAGTGCCAGCAATTTTTGAAGGAGAACTATTTGGAATGCATCTTGGTATGACTCCATGGAAAGGCTTAGCAGAAGGGCAATATATATATATAGTGTTAATCTTCTTAATTGTAGCAACAACTTATATTTCCTTTAAAAATACTATGAAACAAGGTCAAAATAATGAAATGATGAAACAAATGAACTTTATGTTTATGTTCATGATTATAAGTATTTCAATCGCTTCATTTAGTTTACCAACTGCCATTGCATTTTACTGGATCGTAATTAATGGATTTGCTGTAATTCAAAATTATATTATTAAGAAAATTTTAGCAAAAGAACAAAAAGATCCAAATATTATAGATATTAAACATAAAGAGAAAACAAAAAATTCTAAAAACAAAAAGAAGAAAGAAGTGAAGTAACATGCCAACTGTAGTTGAAGCAAAAACTTTAATTGAAGCGGTCGAAGAAGCTAAAAATCTTTTACACACAGATAAGATCATTTATAAAAGCGAAGAAATAAAAGGAAAGCTTTTTAAGGGAAAAACTTACCAAGTAACCGCGATTTCTTATCAAGAGCTTCTTGAAGAAATAAAAAAATATTTACAAGATGTTATCGAAAATCTAGGTTTAGAAGTTCAATTTGAATCAAGTTATGATGAAGGTATTTTTAATATCACAATGTATTCAAATAATAATCCTATATTAATCGGAAAAAATGGTCAGACACTAAAGGCTTTAGAAACATTAGTAAAAGCTAAAATAAATCTTGATTGGCAAATGCATATAAAAGTAGTTTTAGATGTTGCAAATTATAAAGAAAAAAGAATTGCCAATTTAGAAAGATTAGCAATAAGAACTGCAAAAGAAGTAAGAGAAACAAAAATGGATGCCGTTTTAGAAGATATGAATTCTTATGAACGAAGAATCATCCACAATAAATTAGCTAATTTTAAAGGGGTTTCTACAACAAGTGAAGGTGAAGAACCACATCGTCATGTTATAATAAAAGCAGAGTAATCTGTTTTTTTTATTTCCCGGGAAATAATTTTTTTTACAACTTTTTAAAATAATGGTATAATACCCGCGAATGGGAGTGATTTTATGAATACCACAATCGCAGCAATTTCAACGAACAATATTGGCCTTGGAGCAATTAATATAATAAGAATAAGTGGTCCTGAAGCTATCGAAATAGTTTCTAAAATATTTTCCAATAAAAAATTTTCTCAAGCACCATCACATACAATCCATTATGGATATATAAAAAGAGAAGATGAAGTGTTAGATGAAGTATTAGTTATGTTGATGAGAGCACCAAAAACGTATACAAAAGAGGATGTAGTAGAAATCAATTGTCATGGTGGATCTGTTACAGCCAACAAGATCTTAGAATTATTATATGAAAAAGGAGCAGTACCAGCTGAACCAGGAGAATTTACGAAACGAGCTTTTTTAAATGGAAGAATAAATTTGCTAGAAGCGGAAAGCATAGAAGATTTATTAGAAGCAAAAAGTGAAAATGCTCGTAAAATGGCTATAAATGGTGTAAGCGGAAAAACGACAAAATTAATTCAAGAGTTGCGGGAAAAAATGGTAGGATTACTAGCAAATATTGAAGTCAATATTGATTATCCAGAATATATTGATGAACTTCAAATCACAAAAGAAAATATCACTCCAGTATTAACAGAAATCAAAAATGAATTAGAAAAAATCATCGAAGAATCCGAAAATGGTCAATTCATTAAAAATGGAATCACAATCGCGATCATTGGGCGTCCAAATGTAGGTAAATCTTCTTTATTAAATGCGTTACTTGAAGAAGATAAGGCTATTGTAACAGACATATCTGGAACCACTAGAGATATAGTAGAAGGGGAACTTTTATACAAGGGAATTAATTTAAAATTCATTGATACAGCTGGTATTCGTGAAACAAATGACTTGGTAGAAAAAATTGGTGTAGAAAAAAGCTTAGCAATCAAACAAAAAGCCGACATTACAATTTTAGTGTTAAACAACAATGAACCATTAACCAAAGAAGAACAAGAATTATTAGATTCGATTGAAAATCAAAAAGCAATTATTTTTATAAATAAAATAGATTTAGAAACAAAATTAGAAAAAGTTACTACTTCTAAAAAAATTATTAAAGGAAGTACAAGAACCAAAAAAGGTTTAGAAGAATTAAAACAAGAAATTATAAACATTTTTTCATTAGAAGATATGAGTTATAAAGATTTAACATATTTATCCAATACAAGACAAATTAGCCTAGCAAAAATGTCCTTACAAACGATTGAAAACGTCATTGAAGCAAATGAAGAGAATGTTCCTGTAGATATGTTAGCTATAGATATTCGTGAGTCTTGGGAAAATTTAGGACAAATTATTGGAGAATCTTATGAAGATGAATTAGTAGACAATATTTTTAAAAGATTTTGTCTAGGAAAGTAGGGGTAAAATGAAATACGATATCATAGTAGTTGGTGGTGGTCATGCTGGAATAGAAGCAAGCCATATAGCAGCTTTTAAAGGACATAAAACTCTTTTAATTACAATGAATAAAAAAAATATAGGAGATATGCCATGTAATCCATCTATTGGGGGAACAGCTAAAGGAATTATAGTGAGAGAAATTGATGCTTTAGGTGGAATTATGGGGCGTATCGCAGATATTTCTCATTTTCAAATTAAAATGTTAAACAATTCAAAAGGACCAGCCGTTCGTTCTTTAAGAGCTCAAGCTGATAAAACAACTTATCCACAAAATATGCAAATAGAATTAGAAAATACATCTAATTTAACTATTTTAGAAGGAACAGTAGAAGATTTGCTTATCGAACAAAATAAAGTAAAAGGAGTAGTTCTCCAAGATGGCCAAAAAATTTTAGCAGAAGCAGTAATTTTAACAACTGGAACTTATTTAAAAGCGAATGTTTTAATCGGTTCAGAAAATACTCCATCTGGTCCTCATGGCGAAAAAAGAAGTAATTATTTAAGCGATAATCTAAAAAAATATGGCTTCACAATTCAAAGATTGAAGACTGGAACTCCTCAAAGAATTAAAGCTTCATCTATTGATTTTTCTAAAATGCAACCAGAATATGGGGATAATACCTATTGGACATTTTCATTTGATAACCAAGCTTCCTATAAAATTAATGAACAACAAAAGTGCTATTTAATTTATACTAACGAAAATACTCATAAAATTATCTTAGAAAATCTAGATAAATCAGCAATGTATGGCGGATATGTTACTGGAATTGGACCAAGATATTGTCCGAGTATTGAAGATAAATTAGTTCGTTTTAAAGATAAAGAAAGACATCAACTTTTCTTAGAACCAGAAAGTCTTTACTACGATGAATGGTATTTACAAGGATTTTCCACATCTATGCCAAGGGATATCCAAGAAAAAATGGTTCATAGTTTAAGTGGTTTAGAAAATGCTGTCATATCAAAATATGCTTATGCAATCGAATATGATGCCATTGATCCTTTACAAATATACCCATCCCTAGAAACAAAAGTAATTGAAAATCTTTATACAGCAGGACAAATTAATGGGACAAGTGGTTATGAAGAAGCAGCTGGTCAAGGTTTAATGGCCGGTATCAATGCCAGTTTAAAATTGGAAGGAAAAGAACCACTTATTTTAAAAAGAAATGATGCTTACATTGGAGTTTTAATCGATGATTTAGTAACAAAAGGAACACAAGAGCCATATCGTATGCTAACTTCAAGAGCCGAATTTCGTTTAATTTTACGTCATGACAATGCGGATTTAAGACTTAGAGAATATGCTCATAACGTTGGAAGTATCACTGAAAAACAATATCAAAATTATCAAGAAAGACAACAAAAACTTCAACTAGGAGAAAAATATCTCCAAGAAACAAAATTAAAAATAACTCCAGAAATTAAAGAGATATTTTTAACAAATCAAAAAGAAGTTCCAACCATTACAGAATCTTTATATAATCTTTTAAAAAGACCAGAAATTACAATGGATTTCTTAGAAAAAATTCTTTCTATTCCAATAGATGACCAAACAAAAGAAGAATTAGAAATTCAAATAAAGTATGAAGGTTATATTAAAAAAACATATAAAGAAGTCGAAAAAATGAAAAAATTAGAAGAAAAAATGATTCCAAAAGATATTAATTATCAAAAAATTAAAAACTTAGCTTCAGAAGCTCGGCAAAAACTAGAAAAAATAAGACCGATCTCTGTGGGTCAAGCTGCTCGAATTAGTGGCGTAAATCCTTCTGACATCGCGATATTAAGTGTTTATTTAAAGAAAGAGTATAATAAAAATGAATAAAGAAGAATTTTTGCAAGAAATAAAAAAATTAAATATTGAATTAACAGAAAAAATGGCAGAACAATTAAAACAGTATGCCGACTTTTTGTTAGAATACAATAAACATACGAATTTAACAGCAATTAAAACTGAAGAAGAAGTGTATTTAAAACATTTTTATGATTCACTTACTTTAGTAAAAATAGCCAATTTAACCACGGGTACCTTATTAGATGTTGGTACAGGTGCCGGTTTTCCAGGTCTAGTTTTAGCAATCGTTTTTCCAAATTTAAGGGTAACTTTATTAGATAGTAACAATAAAAAAATAACCTTTTTAAATGAATGTATTACTAAATTTCAACTTCCAAATGTTCAAACAATTTATAGTAGAGCAGAAGATTTTACTCGAATTCATCGTGAAGAATTTGATTTTGTAACATCAAGAGCCGTTGCCGAATTAAGAATCTTACTTGAATTAAACATTCCAGCTCTTAAAGTAAATGGCAAATTTCTAGTTATGAAAGGAAATATTGAAGAAGAAATAAAAACTTCTTTAAAAACAATGGAAATATTACATTGTAAAATAATCAAAAAAGAACAGTTTGATTTACCAAATCAAGGAGGAACTAGAACCTTATTAAGCATTATAAAAGAAAGAGAAACCGATAAAAAATATCCTAGAACATACGATAAAATAAAAAAGAAAGAGTTAAAATAAACTTTTTCTTTTTTTATAACCGAAAATCTATTGCTTAAATAGAAAAAAATTGTTACAATATTATATAGATAGAATAGGCATTAAGGGGCTGATTTTAGTGAATACAGAACAAAAGGTACTTCAAGTAGCAATTGAGGATATTATACCAAACCGCTTTCAACCACGATTAGCATTTGATGAAGAAGGATTAAAAGAACTATCGGAATCTATTAAACAACACGGTATTATTCAACCTCTAGTTTTAAGAAGATTAGGAAATAAATATGAAATAATTGCAGGAGAAAGAAGATTTAAAGCTGCAACGATGGCTGGCTTGAGACAAGTACCAGCAATTATCTCGGATATTGATGATAATAAAAGTGCAGAAATTGCTTTAGTAGAAAACATTCAACGAAGAAATTTAACACCAATCGAAGAAGCAAAATCTTATAAAAACTTATTAGATCGCGGATATATGACGCAAGAGCAACTTGCCGAAAAAATGGGAGTAAGTCAAAGTTCCATTGCCAATAAACTAAGACTTTTAAATTTAGCCCCAGAAGTACAAGATGCATTATTGCAAGAAAAAATCAGTGAAAGACACGCGAGAAGTTTACTTGCATTACCTAAAGAAGAACAAGCAGAATGGTTAAAAAAGATCATTAGTAAAAGATTAACCGTTCGTCAATTAGATTTAGAAATAAAAAAAGCAAAAGGAGAAGTAGAAGAAGAAATTCCATTGGTAAATCCAAATCCGGATTTAAAAGCAATGATTAATAATGCTACCGATATTAATAAAACTGAACCAATAAGAGAGGTGAAAAATGTGGAACCAACACCAGTTGTTTCAACGAATCAAAATAACGAACCAATAGAACAAAAAAATCAACCAAATAAATTTTTCAATTTTTTAGAAGACGAAGTAGCCAATATGCAAATGACTCCTCCAGAACCTGCTCAAACACCAAATGAATCTATCGAAGAATTAGAAATATTAGATGATTTTGCACCTTCTATAAATGAACAAACACCACCGCAAGCACCAAAAGAAGAAGATACAATCATGCCTTTCTTATTTGATAATAAAGAACCTCAAACAAATAATACAATCGAAGAAATAAAGGATACTCAAGCTGAAAAAATTGTCGATCCAATGGATGCCGTTATAAAATTAGATCCAAATTACAATCAATTTGTTGAAGAAGCAAAAGGAATTGATCTAAAAACAGCTATTAATGAAATTCGCGATATGATTTCTAGCATGGAAAAACAAGGATTTAAAGTTTCATTAGATGAAATTGATTTAAACGACAAATATCAAATGACAATTAATATTCAAAAAAACAATTAAACGATTAGCCATAAACTAATTGTTTTCTTTTGTAACAGGAATCGCAACTTCCGTTCCTTTAACATAATATAAAACCGTACTATTTTTTCCTTCTAAATCCTCTTGACCAGTTATTCCATTTCGAATAAGTCCTATAACGTTTTGCGGTTTTTCATACCAAACCGGTTCATGTCCTTCCAAATAAGACTCCATAGTATCCAACCATATATTTTTGGAATAATAACTAGCCGTGCTATCAATTTCTTTAGCATCATCATTTCCGACCCAAACCATCATTAAAAGTTCAGGATTATATCCGGCAACCCAAGAATCTGTATTTGTCGTCCCAGTTTTTAAGGCATATTTTCTACTCATCTTAGAAGCTAAAGATAAAGCAGTGGGAGTAGTATAGTCATTAAAAGCCGAATTTGTCGTGCTAGTTAACATTTCATTTAAAATAAATACATTATTACTATTTAAAACATAATTATGTTTATCTTTATATTCATATAGTACATTTCCATTTAAATCTTCTACTTTAGAAATGAAATACAAATCTTTTTGATCTCCACCATTAGCTAAAGTAGTATATCCATTGGCAAAATCAAGCATATTTAATTCACTTGTTCCTAAAGCTAAAGAAGGATTGCCATCCATTTCTTCTTGAATTCCCGTCAAATGAGCCGTATTTACTAAAGTGTCTGTTCCTAAAAAAAGATGAGTTTTCACTGCATATATATTATCGGAAAAAGCAATTGCCGCAGCCATAGTAATATCTTCATTAGCATAGATATCATTATAATTATTTGGGGAATAGGTTTGATCATTAGAAAAATAAAAAGTTGTTTTTTCACTTTTAAAAGTAGAAGAAGAAACAAGTCCATTTTCTAAAGCAGCATAATAAAGGAAAGGTTTCATAGTACTTCCAACTTGTCTTTTACTTTGAGTAGCTCGATTATACTGACTTTTTGCATAATTAAGGCCTCCAGTTAAAGCTAAAACTCCTCCAGTAGAAGGATCTACCATAACACTTGCTACTTGTAATTCTTCTTGGTTTCCCATATATTTTAAAATATTTTCTTCCATTTTCGTCTGAGCATTCATATCAAATGTTGTATAAATTTTTAAACCACCGGATTCAATTAAAGAAGAAGGAATCGTTTTAATACTTGCAAGTTCTTGTAAAACAGCATCTTGATAATAAAGAATAGTTTGAGAATTATTTTGCATTCTTTTTCCATAGATCGGTATCTCTTCTTGAAAAAGATTATGATATTCTTCTTCGGTAATGTATCCGTTATTTACCATAGTTAATGCAACAATTTTAGCTCGTTTGATACAAGCATCATAATCACTAACAGGGTTATAATTACTAGGGTTTTTAGGAATACCAGCTAACATAATGGCTTCCTCTAAAGTCAAATCTTTACTGCTTTTATTAAAATAATAACGACTTGCATCCTCAATTCCATAATTTCCTTCACCATAGTTTATTGTATTTAAATATCCCTCTAAAATTTCATCTTTCGTATAATGAACCTCAAGTTCAACCGTTAAAAAAGCTTCTTCAATTTTTCTTGCCCAAGTTTGATCAAAGGTTAAAAACATATTTTTAATATATTGCTGACTTATAGTAGAAGCACCAATTCTTGTATTATTTTGAATATTTGTAATAAATGCTTTACCAATTCTTAAATAGTCAAAACCATGATGTTTATAAAAATTCTTATCTTCAACGCTAATCACCGCATTAATTAAATAAGGAGAGATATCTTCTAACGCAATCCAGTCATTTGAACCAGATCCTTGATAAATCAAATTTTCTTCGCGGTCATAAATAAAAACTTTTCCCATATTTTTAAGTTCCAATTTAGGTGAAAAAAAGGCATATACATAAATTCCAGTTAAAAGAATAATACCATTTAAAAGAAAGAAGAGCAATAACCGACATATAAATTTAAATTTTTTCATGCAAAACACCTAGAGTTAGTATGAATCAAAACAAAAAAAATATAAGGAAAAATTGTGAAACAAAAAAAATCGCCATTCTTCTAACAAAGAAATAATCCTTTTTTTTCATGATATTCCATGGTATAATGAACCGGTTAAGTGAGGTGTCTCATGGAATATATTTTGAAAGTAAGTTTAAATCATGGAGAAAAAGAGGTTCTAAACCAAATAAATATCCCAGCTCAATTAGAAGATGACGTCCTAAAATTCAAAATGGAAGATATGGAACATACAGTAAATTTAAAAAACAAACAATTCATTCGTGAGAATGAAGAATATTCTTTTTTATTAGATATTGAAAATCAAAAAAGTCAAATAACGTTAAAAAAAGAAAATTATACCTTGCAAGTTTTAGTAGAGTATGCTAATCTATTGAAGAATAAAAATGAAATCCAATTATCTTATTTTATTGAGACAGACGATCATGAAAACGTTTTAAAGATAAAATTGGAGGAAGGAAGAGAATAGTGATAATAGAATTTATCGAAGAAAAATTACAACAGGTATTAAATGAATTAAATTATGATTTAAAAGCCAAAGTAATTGTTTCAAATCGTAAAGACTTATGTGATTATCAATTTGATGGAGCATTCGCTTATGCCAAAATACTTCATAAAAATCCATTAGAAATAAGCGAGATAATAGTAAATGAATGGAAAAAAAATCCGGCTACAGAAAAGTATTTTGCCAAAATAGAAGCCATTCGCCCAGGTTTTATTAATATTACATTGAGTAATCAATTTATTAATGAGACTTTATATCAAATGGCAACAAAACCGAAATTTAACATAAAAATGCCTGAAAAAAGAACGATAGTAATTGACTATGGCGGACCAAATGTAGCAAAACCATTACACGTTGGACATTTAAGAAGTGCTATCGTTGGTGAAGCAGTAAAAAGAATATTAACATACTATGGTCATAACGTGATAGGAGATGTTCACTTAGGAGATTATGGACTTCAAATAGGCCAAGTAATTTATGGACTTCAAAAAGAAAATATTTCAATCGACCAAATTACCATTTCATTACTTGATCGCATTTATCCAGAAATGAGTGCTTTATGTAAAGAAAATGAAGAAGTAAAAGAAAAATGTGCAATCATAACAAAAGAATTGCAAGATGGCAACCAAGAATATCAAGAATATTTTAAAAAAATCAAAGAAGTTTCAGGCCAAGATATATTAAGAATCTATGAATATTTAGATGTTCATTTTGATTTGTGGTATGGCGAATCAGATGCTTATCCTTATATAGAGGATCTAACAAAATCTTTAAATGAAAAAGATTTATTACAAGAAAGTGAAGGAGCTAAAATCATTGATGTTTCTTCAAAAACAGATGAAAAAGAACTTCCACCTTTTATCTTCCAAAAAAAGAATGGAGCTTACTTATATAGTACAACCGATCTTGCAACTGTATATCAACGTATAGAAGACTATCATCCAGATAATATTATTTATATTACCGATTTAAGACAAAGTCTTCATTTTGAACAATTATTTCGAGTTTGTGAAAAATTAGGATATACTAAAAAAACAACATTCGAGCATCTAGGATTTGGAACCGTTAACGGTAGTGATGGCAAACCTTATAAAACAAGAGCAGGAACTGCACCTAAACTAGATCAACTATTTAAAGATACGAAAGAAGCTTTTCTAGCATCAAATCCAAAAAATGCCAATATGAGCGAAGAAGATCTAGATATACTAGTAAATGCAATCATAAAATATGCCGATTTACAAAACAATCGTGAAAAAGACTACATTTTTGATATCACCAAATTTTCAAATGTAATCGGTAAAACAGGACCATATATTCTATATACTTATTTAAGAATAGAAAGCATTTTAGAAAAAGAAAATTTAGAGTCGACAACCTTAAGCGATAATATATATAATGAAACCGATCGTGAATTAAGAATGAAATTACTAGAACTAGAAAATGCTCTAAATTATAGCTATATAACAAGATTACCATCTGTTCTAGCAAATTATTTGTATGAAATGTGTGTAAACATGAATGCTTTTTATGAAAAGAATCATATTAATAATCTAGAAGAGCAAAATAAAAAACAAGATTGGTTATTTATTTTAGAATTATCTAATCGTGTAATTAAAGAAATGTTAGAACTTCTAAGTATAAAAATACCAAAGAAAATGTAAGGAGAGAAAGAAATGAAATTAAAAGATATACCAAAAGAAGAATTAGAATTAATGGGATATGATGATATTGCATATTTAATTTTAGAAGAATCTAAGCAAAAAATGAAAATTACCGACTTATTTAAAAAAGTTTGTGATGCTTTAGGTTTAAGCGAACAAGATTTTGAAAATCATATTGCCGATTTTTTTGAGATTTTAACAACAGATAAAAAATTCATCATGTTAGAAAATGGATACTGGGATCTAAAAACTCGTCATAGCGAAAAAGTAATTATCGAAGACGATGATGAAGAGTACGATGAAGTAATAGAAGAAGAACCAGAAGAAGAAACAGAAGAAACCGATGAAGTTTTCTATGATGAAGAAAGCGATGATGATACATCAGACGATGATTTAAAAGATTTAGTAATTATAGATGAAGACGAAGAAAATATGTAGCCCCTTTCTTAAAATGAAAAAGTAGAAAGGAAAGGAAAAATGAAAGAAAGATTAGAAAGTATAAAAAAAAGATATGAAGAATTAAACACTCTACTTATGGATCCAGAAATCATGAGTGATTTTAAAAAAGTCAAAGACTTATCAAAAGAACAAAGTGATTTAAAGGAAATAGTAGATAAATATTCAGAATATGAAATCGCCGAAAAAAATATTGAAGAAGCTAAACAATTAGTAAATGATCCTGAACTTAGAGAAATGGCTGAATTAGAAATAGAAGACAATAGTGAAAAACTAGAAAAACTAACTCAAGAATTAGAAATATTATTAATTCCTAAAGACGAAAATGATGGTAAAAACATTATTATGGAAATTCGTGGTGCAGCCGGTGGCGATGAAGCAAATATTTTTGCTGGCGACTTATTAAGAATGTACACTTATTATGCTGAAAAACAAGGCTGGAAAATAGAAATAAATCACCAAGTAGAAGGAACTTCTGGAGGTTTTTCTCAAGTAGAATGCACAATTAAAGGTGATAGTGTTTACAGTAAGTTAAAATACGAAAGTGGTGCACATCGTGTTCAACGAGTTCCTGTAACTGAAACACAAGGAAGAGTACATACATCTACCGCGACAGTTTTAGTCATGCCAGAAGTAGAAGATGTGGATATTGAAATTAAAGAAAGCGATTTAAAAATTGATGTTTATCATTCAAGCGGAGCAGGAGGACAATCAGTAAATACATCAAATTCAGCAGTTCGGATAACTCATTTACCAACAAATACAGTAGTAACGTGCCAAAATGAGCGAAGTCAACTAAAAAATAAAGATAAAGCAATGCAAATTCTAAAAGTTAAATTGTATGATTTAATGGAACAAGAAAAAGAGCAAGCTTTAGGATCAGCCAGAAAAAGTAAAATTGGAACAGGAGATCGCAGCGAAAAAATAAGAACCTATAATTATCCTCAAAATCGCGTAACAGATCATCGAATTGGTTTTTCAGTGATGTCATTGGACCGAGTAATGGATGGAGAATTAGATCCAATCATTGAAGCTTTAATTACTGAAGATTTAAAAAGAAAACTAGCAGGAGAATAATCCTGTTTTTTCTGTTTCTCCAAGTATCTTAAAGACAAAATATCATATTGATTTAAAATTGTTAGTTGACCAAGAAAAAAGAAGAGAGGTAAAATTATGTTAGAAAAATATTTTGCTAAAGATGAGCTAAAAGAAGTATATGAAGGTTATGAGGAATCAATTTTAGAAAATAAAATAGATTATTTAGAAAGAATGTATACATTATGAAACCAGATTTTATAACTGAAATAGACTGGAAATTATTACAAGAAAAATATCCAGAAAACATAAATGAAATTGTAAAAAAATTAGAAAATCATTATCCTGTTCAATATTTAATTGGCAACGTTGAGTTTTTAAACACAACAATAAAAGTAGATGAAAGAGTATTAATCCCGCGTTTTGAAACCGAATTATTAGTAGATAAAACTATCAAAAAAGTGAAAGATCTTCATTTAAATAATCCTAAAATTTTAGATTTAGGAACAGGAAGTGGATGTATCTCAATTGCCTTAAAAAAGAACATTCCTTGTTCAGTAACAGGAATAGATATTTCTTCTAAAGCTATTGAATTAGCTAAGGAGAATGCAAAAGAAAATCATGTAGAAATTGATTTTAAAATAGAAAATATGATAAATACCGATTTCGAAGGGTATGACGTTATTATTAGCAATCCACCCTATGTTAAAGAAACAGAACTTGTCGGAGAAGAAACAAAATTTGAACCTCAAAATGCCTTATTTGCCAAAAAAGATGGTTTATATTTTTATGAAGAAATACTTAAAAAAATAAGTCAGTTATCCACGAAACCTAAATTAGTAGCTTTTGAAATAGGATGTACTGAAGGAAAAGATATTGAAAATATTGCTTTAAAATACTTATCCACACCAAAAATAAGCATTGACAAAGATTTGACAGATAGAGAACGATATCTTTTTATAGAATTTGAATAAAAAAGTAAAATTCATTCCATAAACAAAATAGGTGAGAAAATGAAAAAAATAATTCCAATTTTGTTTGTCTTTTTCCTATTTTATGGATTTGTAAATAAAGAAGAAATTCTAATACCTACAGATGCGATTCGCTTTCGAGTGATTGCAAATAGCAATGATCCAATGGACCAAAATTTAAAAATAGAAGTAAAAAATGCTTTAGAAGAAGAATTAAATAAACTTATGGTTTCTGCTAAAAATAGTCAAGAAGCGAAAGAAATCATAGAAGCAAACATGGATACCATTCAAAATATTGTGAATAACTATACTACAGATAATACGATATCTTTTGGGATAAACTATTTTCCTGAAAAAGAATATCATGGAGTTACTTATGAAAGTGGCAATTATGAATCTTTAGTGGTTACTTTAGGAAATGGAATAGGTAACAATTGGTGGTGTGTGATGTTCCCGCCTTTATGTTTATTAGAAGCTAAAAAAGAAAATACCGATGAAGTAAATTATAAATTTTATGTCCAAGAAATAATTGAAAAGTATACTTCATAAAAAACCAAGAATCCCCATACAATGTAGTGGGGACTTTTTTATGAAAGAAATACTAAACATTTTATTAATAGGTATTGCCCTTAGTATGGACACATTTTCTTTATCTTTAGG
>CALVPL010000118.1 GCA_944351315.1 uncultured Bacilli bacterium
GTTCATTGGAATTGCTTATTTTGTAATAAATTTCTTTTACTGGTTTTACACTAGAAATTTCATTAATACTAAATGCGGTTGCTTGATTAAAGACAATTGTATCTAATCCATATCCTAAATTATTCCAAGTATAGGTACCAACATGAATCTCAGCGATTGGATTTTTTAAATCATCCATATATAGTATTGGCAATTCACCACTTTCAAAAACCCATACACGATTTGGTGAATTTTTTAAAGTTGCACTATCTTTATAAGTCCAAAACGAAGTAAGGAATGTTTCACTTTGCAAATTTGTTAAAGAAGTTGCAGTGAAATTACCTGTTGTTGTTCCATTTAAAACGGTAGAACCATTTACTAAATAACTATTGCTAATATTTAGAGGTGCTTCATTTATCGTATGAATTTTATAAGCAGCACTTGAAGTGTCAAAAACAGAATTCAAAAGAATGCTACCTGTATTATTTGTAGCTGTTCCAATAATACCCGCACTATCGGTTCCGACAATCTCACCGGCATTATAACTTCTTAAAATTTGAACATCCCGAGAATTTTGTTCGATTAAAGAAACTAAACCCGCAGAGGATGGACTAGAAATATTGCCAATATTATAGGCATCGGCAATTGAAATAGTTTGATTTGCTTTTCCAAGTAAACCAGAAGCGTATAAAGATCCATAGACATCGGATTTATTAATGACATTTTTTAAAGTGATATTGTCGGCCTCACCAACTATTCCAGATGCTACAATGTATTCACTCGTTATATGAACTTCAACATTGGAAAACTGAACGGTATCGTTGGCATTTCCTTCAATATGGAAGCTCAAATCTTTTAAAGAAGAAAGATTCACACTGAAATCTCCTTCTGGAATTTCTTCATTACCAAATGTTACTTTAGAAAGTTCATTCGATTTATGAATATTTCCTGTTAAGGTCATTGTCGTTATTTTACCAGTCGTGCTGGTTGTTGTAATCGTAGGAATTAAAATTTCTTTTACTCCATCTTCAGCTAAAGTTATTTGTTCTATTTCAATTGGAATATTTTCAGTATTTGCTTCTTGTTCTTCAGTTTGAACAACTACTCCATCAAACTGAATAGATTTTAACTCACTACTTATGGCTTTAGATGCAAGACCACCGGTAATTTTTCCACCATAAATCGCGGCATTATCTACGTATAAATTGCTAATATCTCCTGTCAAATTGGTAAAAAGTCCTACTTCTTCATTGGTATTTGAAGTTACATAAGCTCCGTAAATGGTATAAGAGCTGCCATCAAAAGATCCTTCAAAATTGGCTAATGAAGGTAAAATTTGCACATTTTTGGAAGCTTTCACTGATCTGGCTGGATCTGTATATAGTTCGTTATTATAAAGTCCAACATAATACGTAATTCCCTCTTCTTCATAGGTTAATCCATACTCTTTAGAATACGCGAATGTTCCTTTATTTAAAACGATATTGTTTCCTAATTTAAAATAAGTATTTTTATAATGAGTTTCATTTAGTTTTTGGGCAAAATAAGCCAACTCTTTTCCATCGGAAATGATGTATGGATCTTTAAATGTTCCACTTCCTTTTCGATAGCTTGTTGCTACTGTTCCATCCCAAACCGTATCAAAATCTAGGGGATTACGATGTTCAAACCGAGCAAAACTTGGCAACGAAAAAGAAATAAGAGCTAAGGCTATTACTAATATTACTAGAAAATATCCTTTTGGCATCTTTTTGAGTTTTATCCAAAATTTTTGTATTTGTTTCATACACTTCATCCTTTATACTCTTCTATATTCGTGATTATTATATCATGATTCGACATTTTTTGCACTAAAAAAGTTATGAATTTTGGTTGTATAATTTTTGGTGTGTGTAATGTGTTTACATACATCTTTTTCATTTAATTTAGTAAAAAAAACTTTTTTGCTTCATTATATTCAAAAAACAGAGAAATCATTGACCTTAGGTCGAACTTTTTTCTCTGTTTTTTCTTTTATTTACTCGCTTTATCTAAAACTCTTACCTACGGACAGTTTTTTTAAATGAATAAAACTAATCCGAAGATACCCCAAATTATTTTGTCCTTTTAAAATAGAAATAAGCAACCTTTTGTGCTATCCTTATGTTAACAATAAATCATAGAATAGAGGTTGCTTATGTCTAAATTATATAATACTCAATCTGATTTTACAACTGGCTTTAAAAATTTCTTTGCAAATTTTCATTTGAGAAAAACCCAATTAAAAATCATTCCACCTATTCTCTTTGGAATGATTCTAAGTGAATCTGTTTCAGCTCCTGATATTGCCAGAGTTTTAAAAGATGAGTTTTCTCTCATTCAATATGATTCTGTTGTAAAAAGAATTCGAAGATTTTTTAATAATACTTTATTTGAGTCTTATGCCTTTTATGAAGAATTTATTTCTTATATTATTGATAATTATAAGAAGAAGCATTTAGATAAACGGGTACATATTATCTTTGATCACATGTTCTCTCATGAGAACTACACGGTTTTCATGTTAACAATGAGAATTGGGAAACAAGGTATACCTGTTTGGTTTCAATGCTTTAAAGGTATTTCAGAAAATAAAGCTTTTGAACTAGAAACCATTAAAAATGCAATTACAAAAGTGAGTGATTTATTTAAACACAAAGATTTAGAATTGATTTTTTTGGCTGATCGTTGGTTTAATTCGATTGATTTATTAAAACATATTGATTCCTTAGGCCACACATACTGTGTTCGTCTTAAAAAGAATATTCACGTCTATCCTTATGATCCTAAAGAAGGACACATCATTCAAAAATATATAAGTGATTTATTCTACTATAAATATAAATCAACCACTTATGAAAACATTTTACTATCTGATGAAAGATATGAAACTAACATTGTTTTTAGTGATTGGGCTAATGTTGAAGAGCCTTGGATTATTGCAACAAATGGAGATACCAAAAGAGCTATTAAAGATTATAGTTATCGTTTTGGTGGTATTGAAACAGTATTCAAAAATCAAAAATCCAATGGCTTTCGTTTAGAAAATATTTCTAATGCTAGCTTACAAGCATTTACAACAATGTATGCTTTATTATGTGTTGCTATAACCTACTTAACTATTCTAGGTACTGAATTTTCTAAAAACTC
>CALVPL010000119.1 GCA_944351315.1 uncultured Bacilli bacterium
GATGAATACATTAATGATAATGCTTTAACAGTAAATATCAGTCGTTTAAGAAAAAAATTAGAAGAAATAGGTTATATAGATGCAATTGAAACAAGAAAAGGTCAAGGGTATATTTTAAAATGAAAATAAAAGATTATATCAAAGATCATTTTGTTGAAATACTTATCTTTTTCTTTCTTCTACTTTTTCAATTCTGTCTTTTTCTTCTTTTAGAATTATCTCTAACTACCATTTTCTTTATTTTAGGATTACTTCTACTTTTTTATTTATTTGTCTTTTTTTATAATTATGTAAAAAGAAAAATTTTCTTTAATGAATTTTTTACACTTTTAGAAAAAATCGATCAAAAATATTTTATTACCGAAATGCTTCCAAATTCGAACTTTTTAGAAGGAAAACTCTTCTTACAAGCTTTATATGAAATTGATAAATCTATGAAAGAAAAAGTAAATGAATCGGAAAAAAGTATGCGAGATTTTAAAGACTATTTAGAATTATGGATTCATGAAATTAAACTTCCCATTGCTAGTTTAATTTTACAAAATCATAATAAATCTATCAAAGACAATAAAGAATTAGAACAAATTCATAAAATAGAAGAATATGTAGAACAAGTCTTGTTTTATGTTCGAAGTGAACATAGCTCCAACGATTATTTGATTCATGAATGTAATTTAAATACTATGGTAAAAAATGTTTTATTAAGAAATAAAGATGACTTTTTAGCTTTAGATATCCAAGTAGAAACAAAAAATTTAAACAAAAAAATATTAACCGATTCCAAATGGTTTGAATATATTTTAAATCAAATCGTTTCCAATGCGAAAAAATATAAAAAAGAAAAAGATGCTTATATTCATTTTGAAGCTGAAGAACAAGAAAATTCTATAACCGTTTCAATAACAGATAATGGAATAGGAATAAAGAGTAGTGATCTTCCAAAAGTTTTCGAAAAAAGCTTTACGGGTGAAAATGGTCATCAAACAAAAGAATCTACTGGTATGGGACTTTTTCTAGTAAAAAAAATGTGTGAGCAATTAGGTCATCTAGTAAAAATAGAATCCATAGAAAATGAATATACAAAAGTTACTATCATTATTTCTAAAAATACATTTTACAACGTTTTAAAATAAAAAAGTTGTTCCACTATACTGGAATAACTTTACAAAATACTGATACTGTAGTATAATGTTTATAGGTGATTATAATGTTAATTAGAGAAAAATATTTAACTAAAATACGAGCTTTTTATCATAGTGAATCGTTAATAAAGATTATATATGGAATGAGAAGAAGTGGGAAATCCGTTATTCTAAATCAAATAATGGATGAGATAATAAAATTAGGTATAAATAAAGAAAATATTATTTATATCAATTTTGAATCCTTAAAATATGATTTTATTAAAAACGCTAAAGATCTATATAATTACATCGAATCGTTAAAAATCAATAAAAGTAAATATTATGTTTTTTTAGATGAGATTCAAAAAGTAGAAGAATTCGAAAAAGCCATAAATTCTTTAAGAATTACAAATGATTATAGCATTTTTATTACAGGTTCAAACAGTAGAATGACTTTACTTGAATTATCAACCGATTTATCTGGTAGATATGTTAGTTTTAGAATAAATCCATTATCATTTAAAGAAATTGTTGAGTTAACAAATACAAAAGAGAAAGATTATGAAAGCCTATTATTTGATATTCTTAAATGGGGAGGACTTCCACAACGATTTTTATTTCAAAATGATGCCGATAAAATCATATATTTATCCAGTGTATACGATTCAATTATCCTAAAAGATATTGTCGAAAGACTTAAAATTAAGGATATAGCTTCCTTTAATAAAGTTTTACAATATATGTTAGATACAGAATCGAGAGAATTTTCTAGAGATAATGTAATAGAATATTTAAAAAAGGAACATCATGAAATAGCAAACGATACCTTATATAATTATTTAGAAGCTTTTGTTTCATCATTCATTATGAATAAAGTTTATAGATATGATGTTCACGGAAAAAATCTTTTAAAAACTTTAAATAAATATTATGTAAATGATTTAGGTATAAAACAAATTAAAACGAATAACGAGAAAGTAAATTATTCAGTTGCTTTAGAAAATATTGTGTATAATGAGCTTATTGGCAAAGACTATAAAGTATTTGTAGGAAAAACAACAAGAGGAGAAATCGATTTTATCGCATCTAAAAATAATGGTTTTAAATATATTCAAGTTTGTTTAGATTTAAGTGATGAAAATAATAGAGATAGAGAATTTAAAGCATTTGATGAAATAGAAGAAGGCGAAAAATATATTATTACATTAACAAAAAAAGATTATTCAACAGATACAGTTAAGCAAATAAATATTTTTGATTTTTTGATGAATGACAACTTTTAAAAGATTCAAGAATGCATTTTACAACGTTTTAAAATAAAGATTGTTAAAAAACAAAAAATTGTTTATAATATAAGAAGAATAGGGTTGATACATATGCGTACAAAGTATAAGATCATGTTAGCAATCATTACAGTTGGAATAGGAATTTGTCTAATGACTTATCAAAGTTATGCTTTATG
>CALVPL010000120.1 GCA_944351315.1 uncultured Bacilli bacterium
TCCTTTTTCTAATAAAATAATTTCATCGGCAATTTGTAAAATTCGCTCTTGATGAGAAATCACTAACGTAATCCCCTTACTTAACTCTTCTAAATCTTTAAAAACTTCGGTTAAATTTTGAAAGCTCCATAAATCAATTCCAGCTTCAGGTTCATCAAAAATCGCGACTTTAGGATTTCTCGCCATCACAGTTGCAATTTCAATTCGCTTTAACTCACCACCGGATAAAGAAGCATCAACTTCCCGATCTACATATTCTCTGGCACATAAACCGACTTTGGCTAAAATGGAACAAGCTTCCTTTTTCGAAATTTCTTTATTCACAGCAATCTTTAATAAATCGTATACAATTAATCCTTTAAAACGCACAGGAGATTGAAAGGCAAAACCTACTCCTTTTTTAGCTCTTTCATCAACAGATAAATGAGTAATATCCTCACCATTTAAAAGAATTTGCCCAGAATCAGGTTTCACAATTCCCATAATAATTTTAGCTAATGTACTTTTACCAGAACCATTAGGCCCCGTGATTACATAAAATTTTGTCTCATCAAGCACTAAACTTATATGATCTAATATTTTTTTATGCTCTCTTTCAAAACATATATCTTTTATCTCTAACATAAGTAATCCTTTCTAACATGAAATTTCTTTCATATTAATTATAAACACGTAGAAGAAAAACGTCAATCCATACTTTTCATTTTACATTTTTTTTGCTAAAATAAATGCATGTCCTCTTAGTAAAATGGATATTACAAGACCCTCCTAAGGTTTAGTTGTAGGTTCGATTCCTACAGGGGACACCACTAAAAAAACAATTCCCGTATTTACGGGATTTTTTCAATTATTTATTCAAAAAATTGATAAGAAACTTATTTGGAGAAGCACTTAATCAAAATTGAGTGCTGTTTTTCTTATATAGTTTACTATTTTACTAAAGTAAAAAGTAAAGCCATTCTATATAAAATTTTACATAACAAGCAACAGAAGATTTTTGCAAAAAATAACCACTTTTATTTTCAAATTAAAAGTGGTTTCACTATATTAAACTATCTATTATTATTTACTTGTTTTTTCAATTTCCTCAACGGTATATCTGTAACTTGTTGATCTTTCGCATAATAAGGTCTTAAAGAATCTTGATCAACGAACAAGCTATCAACACAATGCGGAGAAATTGACATCATTAATCCTCCTAAACGATAGCCATCCTTTTTAATATCGCGGTAAATTTTAATATAATCTAAAATAGAATTCAGATTTTCTAAATCAACATAGCCTCCATTTTCTATTTTTATTAAAATTGCATTTTCTTTAAACAGTTCATCATCACAATCAACATATCCAAAACTATCACATCCTATACATTGATCATTAATATATGTACTGAAAGTATACATCTTTTGTACTTCATATTTTGTACATTTTCGAATATCTCCCAAAAAAATTTTATCTGTATTCATCTATGAACCACCTCGTATGAAATATTATAGAACAATTTGTTTAAAATGACAAATAAAAATTGTTAACGCATAGTCTCTTGTATAATTTGAGAAAGTTTATTGGAATCTTCTGAACTTAATACAGTTTCTTTTTCATCTAAACGAACACGCATTCCTTCTTCTAGATCATAAATTATATAAGTTTTATTCTCGACTTTTATTTCATAATCTTGGATACAATCACAAGTTTCATTTTGATAATTCTGATTTTTCAAAATTTCCAAAAGTTCCTCCTCATTATTTACTATAGGATATTCTAAATTTGAAGAACCTTTTCTTAAAAAAATAGTTTGAGTAATTGCATCATCATCTTTTTTAGCAAAAAAAGCAAAAGAAATTATTCCTAAAACCACCACAAATAAAACAATACTTAATACTCCAATATACTTTCTCATATAACTTCACCCTCTTCTAAAATTACTATAGCAAAAAAGAAGAATTCATTCAATTAAAATTTCATCTAGCAAGACAAAAAAAGAAAGCTTTACACCACAAGCTTTCATTTACTTCATAAGTACTCTTAATCGCTCTAAACTTTTCTTCTCGTATCTTGATACCATCACCTGTGTCATCCCGAGCTTTTTGGCCGTTTCACTCTGAGATAGATCATCAAAATAACGATACCGAATGATACTTTGTTCACTTTCCGAAAGTTCATTGATTCCATCTTGCAAGGCAATTTTATCATCTAAAGAAATCTTTTCTAAAGAAGGAATAGTTTCATACAAACTTCTTTCTTCTTCTTTTTGACCATCTAGACTAATGAATTCATTGGTTGCAAGTATAGCTTCTCGAACTTGTAAAGGACTAAGTTCCAAAAACGAAGCGACTTCCTCGTACGTTGGCATTCGATTCATTTTTAAACTTAAGGCATTCTTGGCAATCTCAATTTTTTTGGCTAATCTTAATATTTCTTTATTTACTTTTATCTTCCGATCTTTCATCACAAAATCATACATTTCTCCAAAAATATAATCGTAAGCATAAGTAGAAAATTTTGTTGTTCCATTTTGGCGATACTTCTTATAAGCTTTTAAAATTCCCATGGCACCAGCTTGTAATAGATCTTCAAAAGAAACATTATAAAAGTTTTGAGCGACATGTTTGATTAAAGGCATATTTTCTTTAATCAACTCTTCTGTAGTCAATAAAAGCCCTCCAATTTCTTTTATTGTATGCGCATACGATATCCTAATAATTCTTTTTTGATACTTTCTTTTACATCACACAAAAGAAAAGTCCCTTTTTGCTTTTTTAACACAACCTTGGTTTTTAATAAAGCATGTTTTCCTTCAAGATCAATTTTTCGTAAATCCTTACAATCACAAATAAAGTTTTTAATTTTATTTTTTTTAATATAAGGAATTACATAATGTTCTAGTTGATAGGTTTCCTTTCTGGTTAGCTTGCCTTCCAATCTCGCATAAAGATTTTCTCTTTGTGTTTCAATATTAAGAATTAACATAAGATCACCCTGCCTATTTTAATATAGAGAATTTTTAACATTTTTTAAACACCTTCGACAAAATTGGTTAAAAAAAATAAATACTCTTTAAAGTATTTATTCTTGAATTTTTGTAATTTCATCAATTTTTTGAATAGCCTGGGCAACACTTTCTTCATACGGCTCCATGACTGAAGAATACAAATCAGGCATGGATGCTGTTTTTCTAGAAGCATCCGATCCGGACAACACTTGAGTTTCAATAGTCCAAGAAGGCATGCTTTCTAATTGCATTTGGATAAAACTGGTAATACTATCAAAATCAAAATTGGTCGAAAAATTACCTTCCATACTGCCAAGTAAAGCTCCATATTTAGTTAAAATCGTCGTAGTTGTAAGTTTATTTACAACCGCCTCAACAACTTGCTGTTGATGTTTTGCTCGAGCAACATCTCCTTCTCTTAGCCCATAACGTTCTCGAACATAGGCTAAAGCTTGCTTACCATCCAATTTATTAATTCCTTTTTGAAATTCATAATAAATATGTGTATCTTCTTCATAATCCGCGGTAAAAGCAAAAGGTGAATCCACTTCAATCCCACCTATTGCATCGACAATTTGAATTAAAGCAGTAAAATTAAATTTAATATAATAATTTATATCCATGTCTAATAAATCTTCAATCGTCCCAATACTTGTTTCAACCCCTTGTAATCCAGCATGAGTAAGTTTATCTTTTAAACCTGTTGTTCCATGAATTTGAACATAATAATCTCGAGGAATTGAGGTCAACAAAATTTTATGGGTAATTGGATTAACAGTAACAATCATATTTACATCACTTCTAGCAATACTTGTAATCCCATCATAAGTATCCACTCCCGTAACATAAACACTGAAAGGCTCCTTAGTAATTGCTACTTCTTTTCGAAAATCTTCTTTCTGAACTTCAATATCCATAGTATCTAAAACCTTATGCCCACTTTTAAATGCACTACTCATATCGTTATAAAGTTCTTCTTCAGTTTTCTCAAGTAAAATCACATCTACTTCCTTATTTAAAAAAGCCTTTACTAACTCACTGACACTCTCTTTAGAATCCATTTCCAAATTTTTCTCTTTATTAAGCATTTCATAAGCTTTATTCGCCCCTAAACGATTCTCGACAAAAGCCACCTTTTGATTCGTTAAATCATTTAAAGATTGAATAGAACTCTCATTAGAAACGATAATTTGATAATGTTCAGTTTCAATATTTAAAAAAGAAAATTGATGTAAAAAATTCAATGTAATATTTTGATATTTTATTCCTATAAAATAAAAACAGAATAAAAAAATACATAGAACTGTCCCGATCATACGGCAAGTCCCATTTTTTCTAGACATCAATAAATAAACGACGATATCTATAATAAGTAAAAGACAAAAAATCAAAAACAAATACATAATCGGTAATACATTTAAACGAATAAACATAACAAAAACAAAAATACTGAGAAAAATAATCAAAAAAGCTATAAATTTAAATATAACCGATTTTTTTAATTTCAACTTCTTTTTAGTCTGCACGATGCTCACCTAGTTAAATTATAAAATAAAAACAAGGAAAGACAACCCTTTCTTGTTTATTTGACATTTATTTTAATAAAATTTGACCAGCAGTTAAATGTTTAAAATTTTTTAAAAAAAGTTCCCACCAATTTGCTTTCATTATATCTTCTTTTACAGTAACATCTAAAGTATCAATGACAGTACCATGCTCATCGACAACCTGAGCTTTTCCAACCACATCCCCTTTCTTTAAAGGAGCAACTAATGAATCCACTTGAACATTAAAAGAGACATTTGGTTTAGCATCCGTTTGTTTTAAAAGCTTTACGTAATCATTCGTAAGGACAATATCTACTTTTTCTAATACGCCATTTTCTACTCTTTTAATTCCCAGTGAATCATTAGAAGTTAAAACGACATGCGTTTTATAAGTATTAAATCCATAATTTAATAAACTTGTGGTATCACTACTTCTTTTATCGCTAGTTTCTGCTCCCATAACGACTGAGATTAAACGCAAATTATTTTTCTTCGCAGTTGCCGTTAAACAATATCCCGCCGTGGTCGTAAAACCTGTTTTCAATCCATCGACTCCATCATAAAAACGAACTAATTTATTGGTATTGACAAGCCAAATACTCGATCCATCCTTTTTTTGTAAATAATCTTCATAAATACTTGTATATTGTAAAATAGTTGGATGCTTTAATAATTCTTTAGCAAATGAAGCCATATCATAAGCTGTCGTATAATGATTTTCAGCATCTAAGCCATGCGGATTGACAAAATTGGTATCCATAGCTCCAAGTTCTTTTGCTCGTTCATTCATTCTTTGAACAAAATCATCCACAGTTCCACTAACTTTTTCAGCCATAGCTACCACGGCATCATTACCACTCGCCACAGCAATTCCTTTTAATAATTCTTTAACCTGATACACTTCCCCAGCTTGTAAATATACCTGACTACCACCCATACTGGCTGCATTTTCACTAATCACTACTTCATCTTCCAAACTTAAACTGCCTCCATCAATAGCTTCCATAATAAGAAGCATACTCATCACTTTTGTCATCGAAGCAGGTGCAAGTCTTTCGTTTTCATTCTTCTTATATAGAATTGTTCCCGTCGTCGCATCTAACAAAATAGCACTTTTACTATAAGGAGCTAAATCACTAACCGTTTCTTCAGCAGACACAATCATCGCTCCCACAAGAAACAAAAATAAAAAACACAATATCTTTTTCATTGTACACCTCTAGTAAAAAAATATGTTAAGAATATATAAATATACCAAAAAGTGCTATACTATTAATAGGTGGTAACAATGAAACATAAAAAATTAAAAAAAGGGATTGTCATAGGTTTAAGTGTCTTTCTTTTAGGCATCATTATCGGTGGAATATATTGTTTAGTCCCGCATCTTTTAAAAGAAAAACCTACTGAAAAGCCATTGACAGAAGAACAAATATTAGTAAATCAAGGAGTTAAAATTCAAGATAAAGAAAATTTTATCGATGAAGCCAATACTCTTTTAGATAAAGGATATAGTCCAGATGAAATCAATCAAATTTACGAAACCATGAGCGATC
>CALVPL010000121.1 GCA_944351315.1 uncultured Bacilli bacterium
TACGAAGAAATTGATAAAACTCGTAAACAAATGGTGTCAGCTTTAACGTATCCATCTGTAATTATGATATTCAGTTTAGCTGTTGTAACCTTTATCATGATCTATGTTATTCCAGAATTTATCAAGATCTATGATAGTGCGAATGCCGAGATATCTGGATTAACTTTAGCCGTTATTAATATAAGTGCGTTTTTACAAGGCAACATTATGAATATCTTATTAGTTATTCTTTTAGCCGTTTTAACTTTAGTAATATGTTACCGAAAAATAAAAGCTTTTAGAAAAAGTCTACAAATTTTTGCCATGAAACTACCAGTAATCGGCAATATTATCAAATATAATGAGATGACCATTTTCACTAAAACCTTTTCTTCTTTACTACGTAACAACGTTTTTATTACAGAAAGTATTGATATACTAAGTAAAATTACCAATAATGAAGTTTATAAAGAAATAATGTATAATACAATTAACAATGTTGTTAAAGGAGAGAAAATAAGTGTCGCTTTTAAAGACCATTGGGCTGTTCCAGATGTTGCCTATTACATGATAGTAACAGGAGAATCAACTGGAAAATTAGCTGAAATGATGTCTAAAGTAAGTGCCTATTATCAAGAGATGCACCGAAACTTAGTCGGATCTTTAAAATCTTTTATAGAACCGATCATGATTTCTTCTTTAGCTCTTGTTGTTGGAGCAATTTTACTAGCTGTTATTGTACCGATGTTTGGTGTAATGAATCAAATAGAGATTTAGATGGGGGAGTTATGGAAGTATTTTATAGTATTATGTTTTTTATTCTTGGAAGCGTTTTAGCTTCTTTTTACTGTGTTTTAGCAACCAGATTACCCGAAGGAAAATCCATAGTGAGACCTGGAAGCCACTGTGAACATTGTAATCATCCTTTAAAATGGTATGAATTAATTCCTATTTTTTCTTATCTATTTTTAAGAGGTAAGTGCCGAGCATGCCATAAAAGAATTCCAGTTTATGAATTTATATGTGAAATAATCACAGGCCTATTATTCATGCTTTCTTATTGGCATTTTGGTCTTTCTTATAGTTTTTGGGTTTCCTTATTTTTAATTTCTCTTTTGATTCTTATTTTCGTCAGCGATTTTAAATATATGATTATTTTAGATTCACCATTAGTGATCACAAGTTTAGCAATTTTCGGTCTAAAAATTTTCTATTTTAATCTCGAAACAGCTTTATATAGTCTTCTAGATGGAGTTTTACTTTTTCTTTTCATGCTCTTTATTGCTTTTCTTGGCAAAAAAATATTTAAAAGAGAAGCATTGGGTGGGGGAGATATTAAACTTTCATTTGTCATCGGATTAACCGTAGGACTTCCATATGGCTTTATGGTTTTAGTTTTATCTACATTCCTAGCTTTACCATATGCCACATTTAGTCTGCTAACAAATAGTTCTCATGAAGTGCCTTACGGTCCATTTTTAATTTCAGCATTGTGTATCGTTTTTCTTTACTATGAAAAATTCAGTTATATTTTAAATTTATTTTCATAAAAAAACATATTTGCAACAATCAAATATGTTTTTTGTTTATTATTCTAAAGATAAAGTTTCTAAATTAGTTTCAGTTTCTTTTTTTCCAATCAAGGCATTTTTAAGTTCTTTTTGTTCCTCACCTAAATCGTCTTCAATATCAATAACTCTTAAGACTTCTTCAAAACTCGTAAGACCATTTATAACCTTAAGTAATCCATCATCCAAAATACTAGTTGTATTTCCACTTTGATAAATTAAATCACGAATTTTTTCTTTAGGAACATTATTAACAATGGCATCGCGAATATCTTGATTTAAAAGTAAAACTTCATGTAGAGCGATACGACCTGAATACCCATTATAACAAGAAGCACACCCAACTGGCTTATAAATATTTTCGATATCCATACCTAAAGCGGTTTTAAAAACTCTTTTTTCATAAGGAGTAGCTGGTCTTGAAGAACGACATTTAGGACAGAGTTTTTTACATAAACGTTGTGAGATAATTACCTCTAAAGCACTACCAAGTAAATATCTTTCAACATCCATATCTACTAAACGTTCAATAGTCGTAAGAGAGTTGTTTGTATGGATGGTAGACAAAACTAAGTGTCCAGTGATACTAGCACGTACAGCAATACGAGCAGTCTCGTTATCTCTTATCTCTCCAATCATAATAACATCTGGGTCTTGTCGCAAGATAGAACGAAGTGCACTAGCAAAAGTTAATCCAATTTCACTCATAACTTGAACTTGGTTAATTCCAGCAATCTTCATTTCAACAGGATCTTCAACAGTTATAATATTACGAGAAATAGTATTTAAATATTGTAAAATGGCATAAACTGTAGTAGATTTACCAGTTCCAGTAGCTCCAGTAACCAAAATAATTCCATTAGGTTTGGTAATGGCTTTCATAATTTTTTGTAAATTTGTATCTGAAAAACCAAGAGCTTCTAATTTTGATAAAGTATCTGAATAATCCAAAAGTCGAATAACAATCTTTTCTCCGTAAACAATAGGTAAAGAAGAAACACGAAGATCCAAATCATTCCCATCAACTTTTAATTTAATTGCTCCATCTTGAGGAACTCTAGATTCGGTAATATTCATTCCAGCAACAATTTTAATTCGGGTAATCAAATTCTTTTTCACAGCTTCTGGAACCTTAGCATATAAAACTAATTCACCATCTACCCGAATTCTTACAATCAAATTGGTCGGAGTAGGATCAAAATGAATATCACTTGCACGACGTCGTGCTGCATCAATAATCATATCATTAACAATGTCGACAATTGGCTCGTTTGCATAATCGTATTCAGTATACATATCTTTTACCCGCTTTCCTATTCTTAAAATAAGTTTACCACAGCCCTAAAAAAAATTCAACTTTCCTCTAATTATTCTTTTCGTCTTTTTAAAATTTTGCTATAATACAAATTGAAATGAAGTGAGTGATTGTTAATGAAAAAAAAGAAAAGATTTACAAACATAAAAACAACCGTAATATTGACAAGTTTTCTTTTATTTTTTTTATTAAGCTTATGCGTGTTTTCACTAGATAAATATTTATATCAAATTCAACAAACCGAATGGTTAAGCAAACTAGAAAACTACGACAATTTCACAATGTCAATACGGCCCCAAAATCGTTGCCAAAAAAGAGAAATCATGCAATATAACGATAAAAAAATTGTTTTTGATTGTATAGAACAAGTCTATGTTCATTATGGAACTATCACAATTTTCCTAACCGATGCTTTAAATGAAAACTATATCACTATAGATAGTATCCTAAGTCATATGATTAAAGAAAGAAATCAAAAAAATCTTTATTTATACCGCAACCAAAAATTAGATATAGAATTTTATATCCGGATAACAGAAGAAGAAATTATCTTTAGTTTAAGCTAAACTTTTTTTCAAAGCTCGAGCATTTAAAAAAACCACAAAGAAAATATTTAAAATTTCACTAATCACTAAAGAATAAAGGCCAATACGGCAAAGAGAAAAGAGTACCATGACACCAAGTTTTAAAATACTTCCATAAAAAGTAATTTGCATCGTTTTTTTGGATTGGTCTAAAGCTTGCAAAGCACTGGATAATGGAGCTTCCAAATAAAAAAGAACAAAAAAAGGAGCTAAAGCAAAAATGTATTCACTGCCACGATTTGTTTTATAAATCAACCAAAGCAAAGGATCGCGGAAGAAAAAGAATAAAAGGGAGAAAGAAAGACCGATAAAAAAAGAATAAAATAAAGCTTGTTTTAATCGCCTTTTGACCATTTCATCATTTTTTTGACTATGGTATTTACTAATTTCCGGAATTAAAATTTGACAAATGGCCGCAATAAAAAAAGAGGGCATGGTAAGTAATCCGATCGCATAAGCATTGTAAGACGCATATTCTTCTAAAATATAGGAACTAGAGTATCCAGTAAGCAAAAGAAAATGGGTTAATAAAATAGGCTCCAAAAAGAAACTTATATTGCCAATAAGCCGACTAGATACTGAAGGAATACTAATCTTTAAAACTCTCGCGATAATTTGATGATCTACTGTAAAATCTTCTTTTTTAAAAGAAATTTTCTTCGGTAAAAAAAGATAAAAAGTAAAAATACTAATAATTTCAGTAACAATATTAAATAAGATGTAACCAATAACACCTAATAAAACACTTTTTTTCACTAGTAAAGGTAATCCTAAAAAAATAAATAAAATCCGAGCAATTTGCTCAAAAATATTAGAAATCGTATTCGGAGCAACATTGAGTTTTCCTAAAAAATAGCCTTTTAAAATAGAGGCAATACTTATAAAAGGTAAAGTAAAAGCCATCGCATATAAAAGTGGGGTAACTTCTTTTTGCTTTAATAACACCTCAGCAATAAATGGGGCACATGCAATCACGGATAAAATAAGAAGAGCATTAAAAGCTAAAATAAAAATGAAAGTAGAAAAAACAATCTTCTTACTGCGAATAGTATTTTCACTGACAAGTTTAGAAATACTAATAGGCAATGCAAAAGAAGCCAAAGTAATAAATAGACTAAAAGTAGGGGTAACAATAGTATATAAATTAATGCCTTCACTTCCGACAATTCTAGTATAAAAAACTCGAATGAAAAAACTTAGAATCTTCGTCAAAAATCCTCCGATTAAAAGAATTAAAATGGATGTCTTAAAAGTGTCTTTTTTCAATATGCACCTTTCCTATTCTAAAACTATGAGCTATAATATATAGTATGTGTGTAAAACATTTTATAGAAGTAAGGAGTAACAATGGATACATTTACAAATCTAGAAGAATTATATACAAGACTTTTACCAGCTTTAAAAGTAAAATGCCGTGAAATGAAAAGAGAAAAAATGTTAAATATATCCGAAAAAGATATTTGGCTGTATTTTTGTCAAAACATTTGGCCCAATAAAAATAATTTAACCTTAGCTGAAATGGTTGATGATATTTTAAATACCAATTGTTTTACAATTTATGTGGCAACTAGAAATGGAGAAAAATATGGAACCAATTAATGTAAATATTCAAAACAGTATTCGAATTAGTGGCTCAAAAATATTATATTTTGACCCGTTAGAAGTGGAAAGCAAACACGATGCGGATTATATATTTATCACGCATTCTCATTTTGATCACTTTTCACTCTTAGCTATTTTAGAATTAAAAAAAGAAAATACAATATTTATAACTCCAAAAGATATCGTGGAAGAGTTATTATCCATAGGGATTAGTGAAGAGTATATTGTCGTGGTAAAACCGAATCAAAAATATGTTTTTAAAAATATTGAATTTCAAACAATTCCAGCTTATAACTTGCATAAAAAAAATCATCGAAAAGAAATGGGCTGGGTCTCTTATATAGTAACATTAGATAAAGTAGTTTATTATATTGCTGGAGATACAGATGTTACAAAAGAAGCAAAAGAAGTAAAATGCGATGTCGCATTTGTTCCAGTAGGCGGCACTTATACTATGGATTGTATTGAGGCTGCCAACTTGATAAATCTAATTAAACCAAAATTAGCGATCCCAACACATTATGGATATGTAGTTGGATCTTTAAAAGATGCTGAAATTTTCAAAAAAAGGTTAGATAAATCCATCGCATGCAAAATTTATATAAAGTAGGTGAAAAAATATGACGAAAGAAGAACTTTTTAACGAATTATTAGAAAAATGTGAAAAAATGTATTCAACAGAAGAAGTAGAAACCATCAAAAAAGCTTATGAATTTGCTTCTGTAAAACATTTTGGAAAAATTCGTTTAAATAAAACAGATTACATGACACATCCACTTGGAGTAGCTTTAATATTGCTTGATTTAGATGTAGATAGCAAAACCATCGTGGCTTCTTTAATTCACGAAACAATTAATCACGCTGGAGCTACTAAAGAAGAAATTGAAGAGTTGTTTGGCACAGAAGTAGCCAATATAGTAGAGGTCATCTCAAAATTAAATCGTCTAGAACTAGCAGATGATTCTGAACACGCAGCTATGAACCTTCGTAAGGTCTTAGTAGGAATGAGTGAGGATGTACGTATCTTATTTTTAAAACTTGCTGATCGTCTTCATAACTTGCGAACTGCTGATGCTCTAGATAAAGAAGCTTTAAAGAAAAAAGTTCATGAAACAATGACTGTTTTAATACCGATCGCCCATCGTCTTGGAATGTATAAAATAAAAGGAGAAATGGAAGATTTGTGCTTACGTTATAGCAAACCGGATGTCTATAAAGACATTTTAGAAAGGCTAAATGCTTCCTATGCCGAATTACATGACTCCTTAGAAGAAATGGAAGAATCTATTTCAGAAATGCTTATGGAACAAAATATTCCATTCAAAATCAAAAGCCGAGTGAAAAGTGTCTATAGCATTTATAATAAATTAAACAACGGAAAAAAATGGGAAAACATTTATGATATTTTAGCTTTACGAGTTATTGTCGAAAAAGTAAGCGAATGTTACTTAACAATTGGTCTTATTCACGCAAAATATAGACCTATTCCTGGAAGATTTAAAGATTATATTGCTATGCCAAAAGCCAATATGTATCAAAGCTTACATACTGGTGTATTCGGTTCCGATGGCCATAGATATGAAATTCAAGTTCGAACAGAAGAGATGGATGAATTTGCCGAAAAAGGAGTTGCATCCCATTTTGCGTATAAAGAAAAACACTATATGAAAAACATGATGGAACAACGTTTAGAAAGCTTGAGGAACTTAATTGAATCAACCGATTCTTTAAGTGATATCGAATTTGTCAGCAACGTTCAAAGCGACTTCCTAAATGAAAGTGTTTACGTCTTCACTCCAAAAGGAGATGTTTTAGAACTTCCAAAAGGAGCAACACCATTAGATTTTGCTTACCGAATTCATTCAGATGTTGGAGATAGAACGGTTCAAGCTATCGTAAATGATACAAGCGTACCACTAAATTATGAACTACAAAATAATGATATTGTAAAAATTCGAACCAATATGACAGCAACACCAAGTAAAGAGTGGTTAAATTTTGTCAAAACAAGCCATGCTAGAAATAAAATAAAGGCATATTTTAGTAAGCAAGATAAAGAGATCTATACCGAAAAAGGAAAAACGATTTTACAAAATGAAATTCGCAAAAGAAAGATGTCTTTCGATCAAGTTCTATCTTCTGAAAACATCAAAAAGATTTGTCGAGATTTAAAACTAGAAACCATTGAAGATATTTATTTTTCCATTGGATCTTTACGGTATACGGCAGCTTATATTATAAATTTAGCAACAGAAGAGAAAAAAGATGTTGAAGACATACTAATTGAACGCGTCCTTTCCTCAAATACTACCCATAAGCCAAAAGAAAATAAAGGCGACATCTTAGTAGACGGTCAAACCGATATTTTAGTGAATTTAGCAAAATGCTGTCATCCAGTGTATGGTGATGAAATTGTAGGTTATATCACTAAAGGAGAAGGAGTTACAGTTCACAAAAAAAATTGTCCAAATATAGAAGACAAAAAAGATCGCTTTATTAAAGTAGAATGGAATGAAAAAGCCGGATCAACTTTCCAAACCACTGTAGATATACTCACGGATAGTAGTAAAAATTATTTATTAGATATCATAAGTAAAGCAACAGCGAAAAAAGTATATGTGGATGGTGTAAAAACCAAAAATGATAATTTAGATACAATTTACACAATTACGGTGAAAGTAGCAAACAAAGAACAATTAGAAGACTTCATGAATAGTTTATATGCGTATAAATTTGTAAAAAAGGTGGCAAGAAAATGAGAGTAGTAGTTCAAAGATGTAGTCATGCGAAAGTTACAGTAGAAAAAAAAGTCATCGGTGAAATTGCTGACGGTCTCTGTTTATTGGTTGGCTTTACCAAAGAAGATACTGTTCAAAATATTGAAAAAATGGTCCAAAAAATCATAAAAATACGTATATTTCCAGATGAAAATGGTATTATGAATAAAAGTGTACTTGACATTCATGGAAGTATCTTATCTATTAGCCAATTCACATTATATGCAGATACTACAAAAGGAAATCGCCCAAGTTATATAAAAGCATTAAATGGAAAAGAAGCAATAAAGCTCTATGATTTATTTAACGAAAAATTAAAACAACATATCAAAGTAGAAACCGGAATTTTTGGAGCTGATATGCAAGTTTCTTTAACAAATATGGGACCTACAACAATCCTTTTAGAAATGTAAGAATTTATATCGTCAAAATTTTCCAAAAGAAGTCAAAATCTCCTCTTGTAAAAATAAGAGTTCTTTAAGTAAAATAAATCCTCAAGAATGAAATGCACCCCATAGAGTAGACAATAAAAAAAATCCTAATTTAAGGGTTATGATATAATACACTTCCGAAAGGAGGTGTATTTATTATGGCTAAAAAAGGGCAAAAATTTGCTAAATATGATA
>CALVPL010000122.1 GCA_944351315.1 uncultured Bacilli bacterium
AGATGAAAGAAAAATTTTAGAAAATAGCTCTAAATTTACTAAGTCAAATTTAGCATTAAAAATTATTGAAAGAAACTTAAAAATAGCCTCATATATTCCAACAATAATGAGCATGAGTGAAAAAATATATGAAAGAATAAATAAATTAAATGGATTAAATCAAAAGAAAAAAAGTGAATTTCAAAAGAAAAATGCCGCATATCAAGAAAAAAAAGAAAAAATATCTCTAATCTTACAAAATCAAGAAACACCAACTTATATAAATTTATCAAACGAAACGATTGATTTTTTATCTTTAGAAATTTTAGTGCCTGTAATAGAAATTCTTTTAGATTACAATACGAATGCTTTTAATCAGTTATTTTCAAAACAAAAGACCGAGGCAAAAACTCACATAAATGTCAAAAAAGAAATTTCAACTGAACAAAGAGAATGCTATGAAAAAGTAAAAGAATATTATAAAAATGGCGATATTGTAAAAATACCTTTAGATGTAAATGAATTTCAATTGCTTCTAAAAAAAGCAAATTTTAGTGAAGAAGAAACAAAAACTATTTTAAAATTAGCTAGTGAAACAATGAAAAAACAAAAAGAAGAAAGAATTGAAGCAAAAGTAGAACAAGCTCCTTCTATAGAGAAAACAGAAAATCAACTCATGTATTTATTAAGTGATAAAGGAAATTGTTATGCATTAAAAGATATTGATAGTATACCTATTGATTACTATTCTTCTTTTGCCAATTTGCTTTTATCAATAAAAAATGGAACCTTTAAAAATCTTAAAACCTTTAAAGCAAACGAACGATTAAATGGCTTATTGGAAGTAAAAGAGTTTAAAACCCGAATTATCTTTAGACGTTTAACCAATAATTGCTATATTATTTTAGGGATGTTTATGAAAAAAACAGATAAAGATATGGGATATTTAAGATTTTTAAATAAACGTCAAGAACAATTTTACAAAACAAAAGACCAATTAGAAGAACAAACCGTCGAAGATCAAGTAGCAATGACAGAGCAAATATTAAGCAAATTACAAGCTACAAAACCAATGAAATTGGAAAGAAATTGGAAAGAAAAAATTGACAAATAACTAAAAATTTTTTAAAATGATTTCATAAATATGGATTGGAAGAGTATTTTTAAAAAGGATATCAGAGAATTTGTGGTTGGTGAAAACAAAAAAATCCTTTTAAAAAGAAGACACCAAAAAAGAAGTATTCGGGTATTCTCACGTTAAGAGAAAAAGAGCATAGATTCTATGAAATAAGGTGGCACCGCGGGAAAAAACTCGTCCTTATGTCGATAGAATCTTTTTATTTTTATAGGAGGAAAATATGCAAAAAATTTATGTTCAAGATTTAAACAAATATTTAGGAAAAGAAATTTCTTTTAGTGGTTTTATTGATTCTATAAGAGATAAAAAATGGGTGATGTTTGTCATTTTAAAAGATAGTACAGGAAAAGTTCAAATGACTATTGAAAAGTCTGAAGAAAAAAATCAAGAACTTTTAGAAATAATGAATCAGTTAACTGTAGATAGCACAATTAAAGTAGAAGGAACCTTATTAGCAAATGAAGCAGTAAAATTAGGCCAAATGGAAATAATTCCTCAAAAAATTGAAGTAACTTCTAAAGCTGAACCCCTTCCATTTGATTACAACAATTTAGAAGGCGTAAACATTGATACGAGATTGGACTATCGCTGGTTAGATTTACGAAATGAAAAAAATAGATTCGTAAGACAAATTGAATCCACTTTAGTCATGGGAATGCGAGAATTTTTATACGAACAAGATTTTACTGAAATTCATACCCCAAAACTTTTAGGAACAGCTAGTGAATCTGGAAGTGAAGTTTTTGAGGTCAAATATTTTGATCGCTTTGCATACCTAGCTCAATCTCCTCAATTTTATAAACAAATGGCTATGGCAGCTGGATTGTCCAAAATTTTTGAAGTGGCTCCTGCTTTTCGAGCAGAAAATTCCAATACCAATCGTCATGCTACAGAATTTACCTCTTTCGATATTGAGTTTAGTTACATTGATTCTTATGAAGATGTCATGGAATTAGAAGAAAACTTATTAATCGCGGGGCTTACAAAAGTAAAAGAAAAATATGGGGAAAAAATTAAAGAAATTTTTGGTAAAGAAGTAGTAATTCCAACTAAACCATTTCCAAGAATAAAACTAGAAGATCTATATAAAGAATTACATGAACGTTATGAGTATCAAATTCCAACTGAAGATATAGGTGATTTAAATGCAGAAGCGGAAAAATTAACAAGCAAATTCGCGATGGAAAAATATGGTCATGAATTCATTTTTATCACTGGATTTGCCGCGACAAAAAGAGCCTTTTATCATATGAGAGATGAAAATGGAGAATTACAAGGCTATGATCTAATCTGGCGAGGAATGGAAATTACAACGGGAGCTCAACGGGAACATCGTTATGAAGAAATTGTTAAGAATGCCAATGAAAAAGGCTTAAAAGAAGATGTAAAATTCTATCTTGAATTCTTTAAATACGGTTGTCCTCCACACGGTGGATTTGCCATTGGTATCGATCGTTTAACAATGTTACTTTTAAATCTTTCAGGAATAAAAGAAACACAGTTCTTATTCAGGGGACCAAATCGTTTAAATCCTTAAAATGCAAAAAAATATTGAAAAAAATCTAAATATTTCATATAATACAAGAGAAAGCGAAGAAAAAAGAGTAGTAATAAGAATTCTTTTTTAAAGAGAGATAAGGGTGGTGGAACTTATCAAAAAGAACTTATGAACTTGCTTTTGAATGCTAGTAGGAGAAAAACTCCTTTATCAAAAGAAAGAAGAAAATAAGGTGGTACCACGGATTTATATTCGTCCTTTAGGTATCATCTTTTTTTGTTAGGTGGTGAATAGATTTGCAAGAAACAGAATTTGTAGAGTTGAAAAAATCAACCAGTGAATTAAAAGAAGCAATAATTTCAATTGGGGCCATATTAAATAAACATCAAAGAGGCATGCTGTATTTTGGAATAAATGATAATGGTAAAGTTATTGGGCAAGAAATAAGTAACAAAACATTACGACAAATTTCTGAAGTAATAGCAAATAAAATAGAACCTAAAATATATCCAGAAATTTCAGAATTAGAAATAGAAGGAAAAAAATGTATAAGTGTTATTTTTGAAGGAAATGATATTCCGTATTTTGCAGACGGAAGGGCTTATATAAGAGTGTTTGATCAAGATAGAAAGCTTTCGGTTACAGAAATACAAAAAATGTTTTTTAAAAAAGATAAAGAAAAATGGGATGAAAAAATTTCGGATAAAACCATTAGCGACATAGATAAAGAAATGTTAAAGGAATACATCGAAAGAGCAAATAACGTAAAAAGAATTCCCTTTAAATATACTAATGAAGAAGACGTACTAATAAAATTAGGAGTAATAAAAAATAGAAAATTGCTAAATGCTGGAAAAGTTCTATTTTGTAAAGAAAATAACGTTTCACTTCAATGTGCAATTTTTTCTACAAACACTAAATCAAATTTTCTAGATGTTGTAAAAATTGAAGGAACGGTATTTGAGTTGATAAAATATGCATTAGATTATATTTTAAGAAATATTCTATGGAAAGTAACTATCGCCGAAAAAAGAGAAGAAATACCTGAAATTCCTATTGCAGCATTACGAGAAGCAGTAATTAATAGTTTTGCTCATAGAGATTATCAAGAAGCTAAAGGAACAGAAGTATCAATATTTCCAAATCGAATAGAAATTTATAATCCTGGAATTTTTCCAGAAGAATATACTCCAGATGATTATATAAAAAATAAAGCTCATTCAGTTTTAAGAAATCCAATTATTACAAATCTTCTATATAAATCACAAGATATGGAGACATATGCTTCAGGCATTCAAAGAATTTATGAAGAATGTAAAAAAGCAAATATTAGAGTAGATTTTCAATTAGAACCTCGAGGATTTACTATAATCTTTCATCGGCTTACACAAGAAAAGTTATTAAATGACGGATTAAGCGGTGGATTAAATGACGGATTAAATGACGGATTAAATGCCATGCAGATAAATATTATTCACTTGCTAAAGTATAATAATAGAATGACTCAAAAAGAATTAATGGAAAAATTGAATACTACGAGAAGAACGATTGAAAGAAATATTGCTGTTTTAAAATCAAAAAAAATTCTTGAGAGATGTGGAGCTAAAAAAAATGGTTATTGGAAAGTTAGAAAGTGAGGCTTTATGACAACGAAAGAAATTTGGTTTAATATTTTTATGTTTTTAATCTTTTTCCTTATTATCTTTATTATTTTATATGTTTTTAACCTGTGGAAAATAAAATCTAAGAAAAAAAGAAGTATAGGAGAGATAAAATATTTAGTCAACAAATTTGATTTAGACGAAAAAAACTTAAAAGTTAGATCGATGATTTTATGGATATGTCTAATTGATGCTTTCATTATTTCTTTTATAGGAACATTTATATTTATGTTACCTATTGAATATATTTGGAAATTTTTAATTGGATTTGTTCTATTATTTGCCCTTATTTATTCATTATATGAAATATATGGAAGACATTTAGTAAAAAAAGGTTATCAAAGAAAGAGGAGAGTAAAATGAATACATTAGAAATAGAAAAAAAATGGCATAAAATATGGGAAGAAGAAAAAGTTTTCCAAGCAAAAAATG
>CALVPL010000123.1 GCA_944351315.1 uncultured Bacilli bacterium
GATTGTTATCCGTCTTTTTTTTTGCTATAATATTTTAAGAATAGGGGATATGTTTATGAATCATAGAGGTCAAGCATTAGTTGAGTATGTGTTAATTATTGCACTGATAAGTGTTATTACAATTAGCATCGTTTCCTATTTTGGCGGATATTTAAAAGATGCAATCACAAAATCTTCTTGCAGCTTGGTAGATAAGGTTTATGTTGAAGGCGATAAACCGGGCGAAGCACAATGCGTTAGTAAAGAAGAATATGAAAGTATGCAAAAGGAATGACTAAGATGAATCGTCGGGGTCAAGCATTAGTGGAGTTTGTAATTATTTTACCAATTTTTGTTTTTATGATTTTAGCTATTATTGATATTGGAAAAATTGTTTTCTTTCGCAATGAACTAGAAAATGAAATGAGTGATGTTGTAGATCTTTATCGCAACCAAAAAAGCTTTCAAGAAATCGAAAAAGATCTAGAATTACTAGAAGAAGATATTCAATTAGAAATTCAAAATAATGACAATCAAACCATAACATTTTATTTAAAGAAAGATGTGGAAATACTAACTCCTGGATTAAATTTGATTTTAGATAGTCCTTTCCCATTAGAAGTGAAAAGAGTGATTGCCTATGAATAAAAAAGGACAGACATTAATTTTATTCGTCCTTTTAGTTCCGATCTTTGTTGCTTTAGCCGCGGTAGTTGTTGATGTGGGCACAATGCAGTTTACATATCAAAAATATAAAGGAATCGTCGACGAAAGCATCAAAGAGTATTATGAAGAAAATTCCCTAGCAGCTTTAGAAGAAACATTAAAATTAAACGATATCCCTAAAGAAGAATATCAAGTTATTGAAGAAAACAATCGTGTGAAAGTTTCCATATCCCATGAAATGGAGGCCATTTTTGGTAAAATAATTGGCTTAGAAACTTATGAAATTACTCTTTCCAGGGAAGGAAGACTAGAAAACGATCGAGTGATTTTGACTTAAGAAAGATTAAGGTGATGAGATGAAAAGAAAAACTGGAAAAAGCATCTGCGTCTTTTCAGGAAAAGGCGGGGTTGGAAAAACTGTTTTTACATTAAATTTAGCAGGTATTTATAAAAGTATAGGCAAAAAAGTTCTAATTATGGACTTAGATCTTTCAAGTGGTGGCATTTCTTTAGCAACCAATCGCCCTTATGAGAAAACAATTTATAATTTTGTGGATGATTACAATAACAATCGATTTCATAATTTTAAAGATTACATTACCCCATATAATGACTTCATCGACATTCTAGCAAGTCCTAAAGATCCTAGACAAGCTTCCAAAATCGATTCAAAGTATATTGAAATTGCCATTGATAAAGCAGAATACTTATATGATGTAGTTTTAATCGATACAAACCATAATTTAAATGAAATGAACTTAGTTGTCTTAGATGAAGTTTCAATGATCTTATTTTTAATGACAAACGATCCATTAGATTTAAAAAATATGAAAAGTCTTCTATCTATCTTCCGAGATTTAAAAAAAGACAACTATAAAATCATTTTAAACAATGCCAGAGATCCAATGAAAAAATATTTCACATTATTTGATATGAAAAACATTATGAAAGCAAATGTGGATTATGTGATTTCCAATGAATTTTATGTCAAAAACATGGATGCGTTTATTATGAATGGAGAGATTGTTACCTTACAAAGTAAAGCGGCAAATATATTTAATAAAGATTATACCGTTTTACTAAAAATTGCAACCGACATTTTAGGAAAGGAAGAAAATGCTCATGAAGAAGAGTCTGATTGAAGCTTTTAATATTGAAAGAAAGCCTTCGAAAGTCGATTATGTTTCCGATTATGAAATATTTCCTGATAAGAAATTATTAGATGATCTGCGAACTAAAATCGTCGAAAATTTGATTGATAAAGAAATTCCCGAAGATAAACTTTTAAACCAATTTATCAATGATGAAATCGACCGAACGATTGAAGGATATGACTTAACTAATTTGGAAAGAAGTCATTTATATAACTTGATTGATAACGAAATAAATGGCTATGGTCCTTTAACCGAATTATTAGAAGATAAAAACATCACAGAAATCATGGTCAATAGTCCTAAAGAAATTTATATTGAAATTGATGGTCAAATCATTAAAGATGAAAGTGTTTCCTTTATTAATGATGAACACATTATAAGAACGATTGAAAGAATGATTGGACCGATGGGAAGAACCATTGATGCAACGAATCCTATGGTCGATTCAAGACTAAAAGATGGCTCAAGAGTCAATGCCGTAATTCCTCCTTTATCTATTAAAGGACCAGTTATAACAATTCGTAAGTTTCGCGGGGAAATGACCAATGCTGATGACATGATAAGAATCGGTTCCATGACTCCATATATGGCAACTTTTCTAGAAGCAGCTGTTCGAGGAAAATGTAACATCATCGTGTGTGGAGGAACCGGATCCGGAAAAACAACTCTATTAAATATTTTAAGTGGTTTTATTCCAGATGATGAACGTATTATCACCATTGAAGATGCCGCGGAATTAAAATTAGAAAAAGAACATGTAATCTCCCTTGAAACCAGAGTAACCAACTACGATAATGAAGGAGAAATTACAATTCGTGATCTAGTAATCAATGCCCTTCGAATGCGGCCAGACAGAATCATTGTCGGTGAAGTTCGTGGGAAAGAAGCGTTTGATATGTTACAAGCAATGAACACCGGACATGAAGGATCTTTAACAACTCTACATGCCAATAGTCCTAAAGATGCATTAAATCGTCTTGAAACTATGGTTTTAATGAGTGGCTTAGATATTCCAATTAAAGCAATTCGTGAATACATCTCTAGTGCTATTGATTTAGTTGTAAATATCGAAAGAATGAGCGATGGAAAAAGAAAAGTAACATCTATTTCTGAATTAGAAAGCTTCCATGATGGTGAATTAGAATTAAAAGAAATTTTTGCCTTTAAACAAAAAGGACTTACTTCAAATGGAGAAGTGGATGGCGAATATATTTTATATAACGAAACCATCCCAAAAGTGTATAAAAAAATTATTACAAAAGGAATTACCGATATCGATTTTATGTTTAAAGATGTAAGATAAAAAGAAAGGAGGAACAAGATGGCAAACTATTCATGGCAAATTATGTTGACTCAAGGAATTGTAATCATCATTCTTATCATCTTAATTGTCTATCTTATTCGGCAACGAAGAATCATTCGCTTAGAAAAAAGATTCGAAGATTTTGCTCTTATAAGTGTCCATGATCATGAAAAGTCTTTTTTCGATAGTATTCTAGAAATTTTTTGGCGATGGATTCATAAAATAGCAAAAGTTTTAAATAAAAGTGTCTTTTTAAAAAAATATGCTTTAAAATATGAAAAACATATTAAATATGAAGATAAAGATAGCATGAGTGGAATGGATTATATTGCTATTAAATTTGTCGCTGGAATATCTCTTGTTCTTTTTAATATTTTAACTTTTATGTTCCAAGTTATGGAAATGTCTTTAATGAGTTTTTTACTTTCTTTCTTAATTGGCTTTTTTCTTCCTGATATTTTTATTCAAATTGAATATCAAAAAAAGCGGAAAAAAATTGAAGAAGACTTATTAAAAGCCATCATTATTATGAACAACAGCTTTAAATCTGGAAGAAATATCATGCAAGCCGTTCAAATCGTTAAAGAAGAATTAGACGGGCCAATTAGTGATGAATTCAAAAAAATTTATTTAGATATGACTTATGGATTAAGTATTGAAGTTGTATTTGATCGTTTTTATAATCGAGTAAAATTAGAGGATGCTAAATATATTACCTCATCACTTACTTTATTAAATAAAACAGGTGGTAATATTGTAAAAGTATTTGGAACCATTGAAAGAAGTTTTTTTGATAAGAAAAAATTAAAACAAGAAATGCAAAGTTTAACAAGTGCTTCCATTTTTGTTTTTCGAACTTTATGTTTTCTTCCTTTAATCTTTATCCTAGTCATTTATATTTTAAATCCAAGTTATTTTAGCCCAATTTTTACAACAAATATTGGTCGAATGATTCTTTTACTGGTTATTTTAATCTATGTTTTATATATTTTGGTAATTAAGAAAGTATTGAAGGTGAAAATCTAATGGAGCAAAAAAGTTTAGTTCGTAGAATTTATTCTGAAAAAACAATTCAAAAAATTGAGAAAAAAATAAAATTATTAGGTCTTAATTGCCATTATAAAGCCATCGATTTATTAAATTACCGTTTATTAATTAGCTTAGCTATGTTCTTTATTTTAATTGCCTTTAATAAAAACGGATATATTTTAGCACCGATTTTTGTTGTTCTCTTTCATTATTTAAGTGAATATTTTGTCTTAGATTATCCGATTAAAAAACGTGAAAAAAAATTAGAAGAAGAAGCTATTTTCTTTTTCGAAGTTCTTTCACTAACTCTAGAAAGTGGTAGAAACTTAACACTTTCCTTACAAATAACTTCGAAAAATATTGATTCAGAACTTTCTAAAGAATTTCGTAAATCCTTACAGGAAATGAGTTTAGGAAAAACTTTCGCAGAAGCTATTACTGATATGAAACAAAGAATACCAAGTGATACAATCAACAATGCTTTATTAAATATTGTCCAATCAAGTATTTTTGGAAATGATATTGAAGAATCTTTAAATAATCAACTAGATTTTTTAAGAGATAAAAGAATCCTAGAAGTAAAAAGTCAAATTGGAAAATTACCAACAAAAATAAGTATTTTATCGGTTATTTTCTTTATTCCAATCATTTTAATTGTCATCTTAGCTCCAGTAGTTATCGACTTTTTAGTTCGTTAAAAAAACTTTTCATTTTCAGAAAAAAAAGGTATAATAATTTATAGAATAACGGTGGTTTAATATGCAAGATAATTTAAGCTTTAAAAATATCTTTAGAAGAGAAACAAAATTAGCAAGTTATATCATCATATGTTTAACCGTAGTCGTATTAAGTCTTTCTTATGCGATGTTTTTTAAAGTGGATGGAAATAGTAAAAATCAAGTAGTAAAAGC
>CALVPL010000124.1 GCA_944351315.1 uncultured Bacilli bacterium
CTATTGAAATGTTAAGAGAAGAAATAGAAGATGATAATCTATTTAATAAAATTATTTGTATACAAAAAGAACTTAATGCTGTACAATAACATTAAGTTTGGTAATAAGTGCATATTTTATATGTCTACTTGTTGCACTTCGTTTGAAAATTTAGGAACCTTTATGGACTTGTTTTAACTCTCTAGTCATTTCCTTAGCAAAACAAAACATCAATTTTTCTTGATAAGAATCAAAAAAGAATTCAAATTCCAAAAAATCTTTCTTAGTTAATTCACTCAAAACCTGAAAAGAAAAAAGCTTTTGATAACTAGCTGTATCCATGATTACATTAGAAGTAAAATCAAGATATACTTCACTATTTAAAGGAGGAAAATACGTTTTTAAAACAGAATGTAATATTTTCTTTCCAAATACATGTATATATCCTGTTACAGCTCGATAATTTTCTCCTCATCTTGAAATAAAAATTTATTTTGTTTAGATCGTAAACTACTCATACTACGCCCCTCAAGCAGACCTTATTTTAACAATTTTCTTTAAAAAATGCAAATAAAAAAAACTAGGATATCCTAGTCTAATTTAGTAACGTGAACAAAACGAACCGTTTCCATTTTTTGAGCGGCAAGTGGCATATCAGAACTATCCGTTTTTACTTTTGAAATTTCATAAACTGCATCCATTCCAGCAAGAACCCGGCCAAAAGCAGCATAATCACCATCTAAATAAGAAATATCTTCTTTTGCTCCTGTACAAATAAAGAATTGACTGGAAGCTGAATCAGGATCTGTTCCTCGAGCCATTGATAAAACACCAGGCTCATGCTCTAAAGTATTTTCTACTCCATTACTTGAAAACTCTCCTTTAATAGTTTCCTCACTTCCACCAGTTCCATTTCCTTCTGGATCTCCTCCTTGAATCATAAAGCCTTCAATAACGCGATGAAACAAGAGTCCATCATAAAAATGCTCACCAACTAACTTTTGAAAATTTTCAACGGTAATAGGAGCCACATCCGGATAAAGTTCTACTAAAATCACTTCATCTTTATTTGTTACAATCTTAACATAATTAGTAACTTCATCTGTTTCTTCATAATGATATCCTTCAATATCTCCACTTGTAAAATCTTGTTTTTCACAACCTGTTGTAAAACACACAAAAATTGCAATTAAAAACAATCCAATACATATCCATTTTCTATGTTTATCTTCCACTTTTATCCCATCCTTTAAATAACACTATTCCAAGTTTAGCACAAAAAAAGAGAATTAGACAAGATAAATCCCTATATTTGGCACTTTTTTGTCAAATTCTACATTATTTTTAAAGTTTTTAAATATTCTTTTTCTTCACCAGAAACACGATAAGAATCTCTTATTTTACTAATGGTTTTATTTTGCACAAAACGATCCAAACTTTTTTCTTCTAAAAGTTTTCTTGTTTCTTTAGGAAATTTAATATAACATTCACACAATAACCAAGCAAGTCCCATTTTTACATAATATTCTTCATTCGAAATCATTTTTACTTTCTTTAAAATTTCTAAAATATATTCCTCTTCCACATAAAAACATAACAACAAAATAAGACCAACTCGAATAATAAAAGGTTCTTTTCTTTCTAACAATTCTCCTATTTTCTTCCAAAAATATTCCTTATTCTTTTGAACAATTGTCAAACTATTACAAAATCCATCACAAATAGCCCAATTATCAATTTTTAAAAGAAAAGAATCAAAATATTTTTCTAACAGAGCTAAATCTTTTATTTTAGCTAAAACAAAACCTTCAATATTTACTTCTTCATAATAAGTATCTTGACAAAATTCCAAAAACTCTTCAATATTTCCTTTACTAATTTCTATGGCAATCTTTCGTTGTAATGGAACTCTTAACCCCAAAATTTCATACTTAGTCGTTGTGAGTTTTTGATGAAATTTTTGATACTCTTCTTCTCGTAAACTTTTTAAATATTCAAGATATTCTTCATAATCTTTTTCTTGCCAATGTTCTTTATTTAAATTCATTTTATATTCTCCAATCTTTTTTCTTTAATTTTCTACTTTGCGTATTTATTTTTTTCTTTTTTTGTGCCAATTTTTTTTCTTTCTTTTCTAAAGTAAAATACTCTTTATATAAATTCATTTGTATTTGTTCTACTTTATTTAAAAATTCTTCATCTTCTCTTAATTCAGGATATTTAAGAAAAATTTCTTTAAGAATCTTAGAGAAAAGCAAAATATTTTGAGCTGTAATTTTTTTAGATTCCCTTAAAGCATCTTTTCCTCTTTGAAGTCCTATAAATGAAAGCTCTTCATAATTTCTTGGTGTTCTCCATAAAAAATTTCGTAGAAAAGATAAATGATTATAGAAAAAAATTCCTCCAGTAAAAGTCAAAAAATAAGGATTACGAATAAAAGGAAAAGCCAAAAATAAAGGAATTTCCAATCTTTTCACCATTTTATTTACTCTTTCTTTGGCAACAATTTTCTCTATTTGTTTTATTTCTTCTTCACTTTTATTTTCTAAAGATTTTAAAAGTTTTTGTTCCATTTCTTCAGTTTGTTTTTGTTGCAATTTTTTAATTTCCAAAAAAACAAGTTCCTTTTCTTCTTGCGGGATAACTTCTTCCAATGAATCTTCTTCTAAAACTTTTTCTTCTTTTTTCACTTGAATATCTTCTTTTACTTTTTCAATTTTTTGTAATTCTTTTTGCAAAATTTCTCTTTTTCCAACATCTTTTTCTTTAAGAATACAAGTTTGTAATTCTAAAACTTTTTCTTCTAATTTCTCTTCCAAAAATGGCGAAATTTCTTTTTCTTCTAAAGGAACAAATTCAATCTTTTTTGGCTGAATAAATTCTTTTTCTTCTAGAGTTTTCTTTACAGGTTGTTCTTTTACTATTTTTCTAGAAGATTTTTCATCTTTTTTTAATAAAGGAATTTCTCTACTTTTAACGATTTCTATTTTCTTTACTGGCTTTTCTTCTCTTATTTCATTTTTCTGAATAAGATTTTCTTCTATAGGCACCTGTACTTTTTCTTTTTCAAGGTTTTCCTGTACTTCTTTTTGAATCTCTAAATCCAATTTCTTTTCTTCTTCTTTTAAATATTTTTTCACCCCAAGTTTTTTATAAATTTTCTTTTCAAATCCTTCATACTCAGAATCATATTCCCAAACTACTTTTTTTGTTTCTTTTTCATAAACTTTTTTTATTTTTTCTTTAATCTCTTTTTCAGTAAAAAATTGTTCTTGAAAAAGACTTCTAGAGCTTCCAGAACTTTCATGTTCATCTAATCTTACTTGTTTCTTCTTTCCTTTTACAAGACTTTTCTTCTCTTCACGTCTTTCTTTTCTTCTTTCCTTGACAGGTTCTTCTTCTTTTTCACCAAAAAGTCCTAAGAAAAAATGAATAACAAATAAACCAATAATCATTAAAAAATTCTTGCATTTTATCCAAAACTTCTTCATCATTTTTCTTCACTCCATTATTGTATCATTAACCCATAAAAAAAGCACTTTTAAAGTGCTATAAATAAATTTTTAACTCTTCATTATTTTGATGTTCCAAATCAATAGTCTTTTTTATTAAATCAAGAATTTTTTCTTCTTTTCCTTGATAATTATTTAATAATTCTTC
>CALVPL010000125.1 GCA_944351315.1 uncultured Bacilli bacterium
TTTTTTATTCATAATTATACAACCGATATAAAGAAATAGAAGGAACATTTAAGAATCGAACACTAAGATCTTCCGTTCCAATTCCATTAGATACATACATAACCGAAGAACCACTAAGATATTTTCCTCTTTCATAATCTTCTGTATTTTCCTTTTTAAAAACACCACCCATAAAAGGAAGATGAATAAGTCCACCTAAAGAATGACCCGCTAAAACAAGTTGACTTTTTGATTTGACTTCTTGAAAAAGAATAGGTTCATGCATTAATAAGATTTGATAATAATTGCCTTCAAGTTCCTTAGCAAATGCTTTAGTAAGATCTTGATTGCCTTCAGAAATTGTTGGAATTCCACTTAAATAAATAGGAGTAGTACCTTTATAATAAATAGGAATATTTTGATTATCTAAAATAGTAAAACCAGCTTCTTTCATAATTTCTTCATAAAGAGCAATATTTAGATAATCACTATCTCCTCGAATGGCATATTTTCCTAAAGTAGCACTTGTTTTAGCAAGTTCACTTTTTAAAAATTGAACATTTCCTTCTGAAAGATTAATATAAGAATCAAATAAATCTCCTGTAAAAACAAGAAGATCAGGTTTTTGCAGATTAATTTCTTCAACCACTTTAGTTACTTCTTTTTCATTAGTAGTTCTTCCAAAATGAATATCTGAAAATTGAACAATTTTAAAGCCGTTAAAAGAATCAGGAATACTTTCATGAACCACAGCATACTCATGAGTAACCAGCAACTTAGGTTCTAAAAAAAGCATATAACAAGCTAAAAGAAGACAAAAAATAACAATAGCAATAAAGATTTTAGGAATAATTCCTAACTTTTTCTTTTCTAAATCTAATTGTTCTTCCATAAACTACACTCCAAGTAAAACAATGAGAACGGAAAGAGTATTATGACACATATGAGAAAGAACACTTGTAAAAATATTATCCGTTTCTAAATAAGCTTTTCCAAAAAAATATCCAAAACCACCATAAGGAATAATAAAAAGAATTTGAGTCCAATTTTGTAACATTTCATTAAAACTCATTCCGGCAAAAGAAGCAAGTAAATGAGCACCACCAAATAATAAAGAAGTAACAATTAAAAAAGTAGTTTCTTTTTTAAAAGCATGTTTAAATCCTTTACGAAATAACATTTCTTCTAAAAAAGGTCCAAGTATTGTCATCGATAAAATGGAAAAAATTGGAAAAGTCATAATACTAGCTCGGTTTCCAGCTTCATTGGCAGCTATTCCACCTGTGATTATAATTACAATAGAATTAGTTAAAAGCATAAAAACAAGACCTTTTATCCAGTAACTTACACTAACTTTACCATACTTTTTGAAATTCTTAAAAAAATCTATAAATTCTTTAAAAATAGTTTTTCGGTAAACAAATAGTAAAACAAGAAACATAAGAACGTAAACAAGAACATTAGCGAGTAAATTCATAGAAGGATCTCTTAAGTCCAAATTGAAACTTTGAAATACAAGAACAATGATTTCTGGAATAAGAACCATGTAACTGATAATAAGTAAAAAAGCCTTTCCTAATTCAGAGTAATTATTTTTTTTCATGACATCACATCCTAATAAAAAATATATCATAAATAATAAAGAATATCAATTTAAAAAAAGGTTAAACAAACAATTGAAATAGAAAAAGTGTTGTGATAAAATTATAGATAATGAATGATTAGGTTGGTGAAAGAATGAAACAAAAGAAAAAAAGAGTACTATTTTGTATTTTGTGCTTTTTAAGCTTTATAATCACAGCAAATGCTGAGTGTGATTATGAAACACAAGTGAGGTTGAATACAGAAGCGTCAAATGTAAAGATCAACTATGAAATAAAACGTGAGATTATAAACATGAATACAGGCGAAGTTGCACCCGAAGCAACTGACGAAGATGTAGATTTCGAAAGTGAGTATGCATACCAAGATAATATTTACATTTCATTGCTGAATTTAACAGAAAACATATATGTAGAACTAATTGGAAATAATGGAGACGTAAGAACAATTTATTATTCGGATACAGAAAATGGTTCTTTAGATTTAAATGGAGGAACTGGAGAAGAGATAGTTACGTACACCGTAAATATAAAAAGTAATAATTCAAATTGTTCAGGAAGTCTATTGAAAACTTTTGAATTTATAACTCCTAAAAAAAATCCTTTTAGTGCATTACTTGCTTGTAAAGGCGTGAATGAATACTATTGTGAACCTTATGTAACATATGACATTAATATGACTGAAGGCGAGGTTATCGATAGAGCAATGGCTGCCAAAGAGGAAGAACAAGCAAAACAAGAAGAAGAAAAGAATAAAAATTGGTGGACTGAATGGTTAGAAAAAAATCCATGGTTTATTCCAACCGTTATTGGAGTCATCGTTTTAGCAGGGGTAACGACTACCGTGATAATTATTAAAAAACGGAGGAGTAAAGTATTATGAGAAAAAGAATATTACAACTATTTATTTTAATAACAAGCTTTATGCTTTTTCCTAATGTGAGCCAAGCAGAATTAACTTGCGATCCAAATGTAACATATAACATTCAAAAAACTAGTTGTGAGTTGCTTCCTTTAAATGGAGGATATACATATGGTATGAGCTTATACACAACAACATTAAACGGCTCTAATATCAAAACATATTGTATTGAACCAGCTTTAAAAAGCGGAGTTGGAGCAAACCACTGTGTAAGAAGAATTGACCCTACTAATTCATCAAATGGTCAGTATACGCAAGCTTACGATGTGGCTGTAACTCGTGCATATCAAATATTGACAGAAGATGGAAGAAACACAACTTCTACAGCCGATAGAATTGTAGGAGAAATGGTTTTTCGTTGGCTAGGAGCAAACTATGGTCAAATGACAGATGAAACGAATGCAGCTTTTGGCCAAAGTCAACAATGTGGAAATAGTAATTATATATTGCCAGTAGAAATTATGGTTGATATGTACAGAAATCCAAATTTAACAACTTATTGGAATACTGGAAATGCGGATTATGAATATGCTAAAAGTGTTTTCCAAGAAGCGATGGAAGCAGGAAACAAAATAATAGAGGGAAAAACTTATGATCAAATCGTTTCTGAAACAGGAATGTGGACAGATCAATATGCATTTAATAAAACAACTGAATCACGTGATGGTGTTGAATATGTAACAGTAGATATTACATTAACTAATGATGTACAAACTGTTTACTGGAGCCAATTTAAAGGTGGATGTTCAAATAATACAGTAAAATGTACAACTACAGAAGCCTCAGGAAGTGGAAATACTGGTAAAGTTGTAGTACAGGTTACAAAAGCTGCAAACTATGATGGACAAGATTATGGAATTTATATAGATTCTTCAATTTATGACATTAGATCATCTTCTGCAAATATGATAATTGTACAAGGTAGTTCAAGATTAGCCCAAAGAATGCTTTTAGTTGCTGATGGATCATCTAGTGTAGCAAATAATCCAAGTTTTCCAAGCGGTGGTGGTAGACATACAACTGAACCTGGAGATTCTAATGGAGAAACATGTACATGTGATGAATCAACGGGAACATGGATTTATCAAAGATATCAAGATGGCAACAGAGTGGAATACGTAACTTGGAAAGAAACAGATTCAAACTTTAATGATATGATGCAAAAATATCAAGGAAAAGGTTGCCCAACAACTTGTTCAAAAACTCCAGATAAACATATTTGTGAAATTGTCGATGGACAACATTACTGTGAAGATGGAGAACCTTGCGATGAAGATGAATATATTAGAGATTGTTTATGTAATCCAGTTGTAACAATTCCTTC
>CALVPL010000126.1 GCA_944351315.1 uncultured Bacilli bacterium
AACCAGCAATTTTACCAGCATTTTTAGTAGCTTGACGTTGAGCATCATTAAAGTATGCTGGAACTGTAATAACCGCTTCTGTTACTTTATCTCCTAAATAGCTTTCTGCATCCGCTTTTAATTTTCCTAAAATCTTAGCAGAAATTTCTTCTGGAGTCCATTCTTTAGAGTTTGCTTCTACTTTTTTTCCTGAACCCATTAAACGTTTAATAGAAGAAATTGTGTTTTTTGGATTCGTAACAGCTTGACGTTTTGCACGATCTCCTACTAATACTTCATCACCTTTAAAAGCGACAACAGATGGAGTTGTTCTTCCTCCTTCATCGTTCGGGATAACTTGTGGAGTTCCTCCTTCTAAAACAGATACACAACTATTTGTTGTACCTAAATCTATACCTATAATTTTACTCATAATTTTATCTTTCCTTTCTTTATTTTCTTGATACCACATTATCAGGATATTCTATTTGAGCAGTATTTTCTTTAATTCTTTCAATAATTTGATAATATTCTGCTCGAATTTCTGGATAGCTAGAATGTTTTTGATGTAACATTTCATAAGACATTTCAACACTCTCTTCAAGCATTCTTACTGTATCCATACTTTGTCTAGCTAGATTTTTATAATTTCCATTTGTACTAACAAGCATTTGATAGATACCTGCTAAACTTTTTTCTTCTTCTACTCTCATAATTTTTTGAGCGAGTAAATATTGTTTTACTAAAAAATTTTCGTTATTCATTTTGGCCTCCTTCTTCAGTTTGATTTACTTTCACCATTGCTGGTCTTAATACTTTATCTTTATACATGTAGCCTTTTTGTAAAACATCTAAAACAATGTTGTTTCCAAATTCAGGAGAATGATCTACTAAAACAGCATTCATTTTCATCTCATCAAAAGGCTCATGTAAACATTCGATTTCTGAAACACCGATGCTTTTTAATGATTCGCTCATATTGGCATAAATCATTTTAAAGCCGCTTAAGAATTTACTTACTTCATCTGTAAGATTTGTATCATCCATGTTGATTGCGTGTTCAAAATTATCTAAAATTGTCAACATAGAAACAATAACTGTTTCGCCGTCGTATTTTAATAGTCTAGAACGTTCTTCATCAGATCTACGACGCATATTTTGCATTTCAGCAGATAATCTTAAGATTTTTTCATTTTGAGCTGCAAGTTCTTCTTTAAGATGCTTTATTTCCTCATTGTTTTTATGATGTTCTTTTTTCTTTTTCTTTTCTACAGTTGCAGCTTTTTTTTCTTCTTCCATAACTTCTGTATTTTTTTCTTCCTTATCCATTTTTTTCCTCCTTGTTTAGCTCTTTATTAATAAAGGATAAAAGTCCGACTACTCGATCATATTCCATTCTCTTTGGACCGATGATGGCAATGGTTCCTTCAGAGCCGTTTTTGTGATACGTTGTTTTAATCACTGTTACATTTGGATCAAATTCACTATCTTTACCAATATAGATATTGACTCCATCTTTTCCATCGTTTTGATCAATTTTTTCAATTAGACTTGGATCTTCGAATTTGGTCATGATCCTCCTAATTTCTTCTACATCATTGTATTCAGGTTCTTGAAGCAATAAGTTTTTACCACTTACATGAACTGTTTCATTTGCTTTTGTTGCAAAATCACTGAATGTTTTAGAGAATATAGAATATATTGTTTCATATTGTTCAATTTTATTGGCGATGATTGGTTTTATATCATATTCCAATCTTTCTGAAACTTCATTAATAGGTGTACCAATTAACAGCTTATTAATGATTTCACAGGTTTTTACTACTTCTTGCATATGAATGGTTGTTGGTAGTGTAAACTGCTTATTTTGAACAATTCCTTTATCTGTACATACAATGGCAACCAAATGTCCTTCTTTTAAAGGAATTACACTTACTTGTTGCAAAGTATTTTCGTTACTATTTTTTCCTAAAACGATACTTGTATAATTGGTCATTTCACTAATGATTTCCACACAAGCTTCAATCGCATCCGATAAAGCAAGTTCATGATTTCGAAAAATCGTTTGCAATTTGCGAGCATCTTTATCAGATAATTCTTTCGGCTGCATCAAATTTGCTACATAGTATTTATACCCATTTTCTGAAGGAATTCGACCAGAAGAAATATGATTTTTTTCTAAATAGCCTAACTCTTCTAAATGAGCCATCTCATTACGAATTGTCGCCGATGAGCACTTTAATTTCTGACAAAGGGATTTACTGCCAACAGGCTTAGCTGTTGCAATATAGGATTCGACAATTTCTTTTAATAATCGTTCTTGTCTATTATTCACATCCTCACCTCTTTTAGCACTCTCATCATTCAAATGCTACCAGTATTATATTATGCAATTTAGCACTTGTCAATACCATTTGCTAACTTTTTTGCGGTTTAATAATATGTAATATTTATTGTTCTGAAAAAAGGATGCTCCTCTATAGAGATTTCAAAAGACATTTCAGGATATTTGGAATGAATTTCCTCTTCTAAGTTCTTTTTATATTCTTCTAGACTTTCTTTATTCATAAAGGTTCGAAAGGAAGCTGTAGATGCACAACACTCACCGACAAAACAAGAATTTTCGGGCAAAGGAATCTCTACTTTATTTTTTAGAGTATAACTATTTTGAGTGTAAAAAGTTTGACATCTTCTACCTAAAATATCACGCGGATTTAAAAAGACATTCCAAATCACTAGAATTAGGACAATAAGGAAAAGGCAAATTACAACCCACCAATATTTTTTTAAAGCTTTTTTCATTCAAATTGCTCCTTTTTTATAGGATAACATAAACAAATATTTAGGCTAGTTTTTTACTTACTGTTGACATTTTTTTGACAAAAAAAGACCAAGAAATTTCTTTCTTGGCTAATTAAATTAGTTTCCTTTTATTTGGCTCATTACTTCAGCTGCAAAATCATCGTTTTTCTTTTCGATTCCTTCGCCAACTTCATAACGAATTGCTTTTACGATTTCGCCACCATTGTTTTTTACATAAGTAGCTACAGAAATACCACTATCTTTAATGAAAGCTTGTTCAGTAAGACAAATTTCTTTAAAGAATTTTTGAATTCTTCCTTCAACCATTTTTTCAGCAATCTCAGCAGGTTTTCCTTCATTCATTGCTGCTTCTTTTTGAATTTCTCTTTCACGTGATACAACGCTTTCTGGTACATCTTTAATGAATGTATATTCAGGTTTCATCGCTGCTTGTTGCATTGCAACATCTTTAGCTACTTCTTCGTTTGCTCCTTTAACTACGACAAGACTTGCAATTTTGCCACCCATATGAATATAGATACCAAAATGTTCATCTTCATTTAAAGAAACACTTTCAAAACGTCTAAAAGATAATTTTTCACCAATTTTAGCAATTTTAGCAACTAATAAATCTTTTAGAGTTTCACCATTATATGGTAAAGCTAATGCTTCGTCCATAGTTGTAGCTTCACTATTTAAAATCGTTGTTCCGATTTCTTTAACTAACTCTTGGAATTCTTCGTTTTTACTAACGAAATCTGTTTCAGAATTTACTTCTAAAATAACAGCTTTTTTCTCGTTAGCATAAATTCCAGCTAATCCTTCTGCAGCGATACGGCTTTCTTTTTTAGAAGCTTTTAAGATACCTTTTTCTCTTAAATAATCTTCTGCAGCAGCCATATCTCCATTTGTTTCAACTAAAGCCTTTTTGCAATCAAGCATTCCTGCTCCAGTTTTTTCTCTTAATTCTTTGACCATTTGGGCCGTAACCATTAAACTCACCCTTTCTTTTTTTATTTAGATAAAGCTTCTAATAGCTCATCTTTTTTCATTGCTGAGTATCCTTTGATGCCGCTCTCTTTAGCTAAAGCTTTTAACTCAGCTAATGTTTTTGTACTATAATCTTCTGTTTCTTCTTTTGACTCTTCGACAACAGTTTCTTCTACTTCTTTTTCTTCTTTAGTTGCTTCAACTTTTGGTTGTTTTTCTACTTTTTCTTTTTTAGCAGTTTTTTCGTTTTTTGAAGCATCTTTTTCTTCTTCTATTGTATAATCAACTAATTCTAGATGGTTTACTTCACAAATTGCGTTTGTTAATGCTCCTAAGACAACTTTAATTGAACGAACAGCATCATCGTTACCTGGTAATACATAATCTACTGTATCTGGATCACAATTGGTATCAATAAGTCCAAATACTGGAATATTTAATTTACGAGCTTCACGAATTGCATTTTCTTCTTTTTTAGAATCTACAATAAATAAAGCTTGAGGTAATTTTACCATTCCACGAATACCAGCAAGTAAACGATTTAATTTGTCGTATTCTTTCTTTAATTTAATTACTTCTTTTTTAGGTAATACTTCAAAAATACCATCTTTTTCCATTTTTTCAATTTCTTCAAGACGATTTACTCTCTTGCGAATTGTTCTAAAGTTTGTTAAGGTACCACCAAGCCAACGTTCATTAACATAGTAAGAATTGCTTCTTAAAGCTTCTTCTTTTACTACTTCACCAGCTTGTTTTTTAGTACCTACATAAAGAAATGTTCCTCCATTTTGTGCAATAGATTTAATTTCTTCGTATGCACGTTCCATACATTCAACTGTCTTATCAAGATCAATAATATAAATATCATCTCTTGATCCAAAAATATAAGGTTTCATCTTAGGATTCCATCTTTTTGTTTGATGCCCAAAATGAACTCCAGCTTCTAATAATACATTTTTAGAAACTACGGCCATAAAAACATCCTCCTTCGTTAATCTTCTGCCTAGATCTCTTCACCTTTTTCACTCGATGCCACGAGCACTCGAAAAAGATAATCCCTAGTGCATGTCTATTTGCTTTTAAAAAGCCAAGTCTATTGTATCAAATATCTTTATTTTGAACAAGAAAAAAACGTTTATTTTGCATTTTTTTCAGGATTTTTGTTAAAATTTTTTCAACTTCTTTTCTTTCATAGTACCCGATCGGATACAAAAATTGTTCTTTTTCAACTTTTATAGGAAGTTCTATTCGAATAAAAGAAGGTTTTAAAAGACCTGTGTTTTTTAAGTTTTTCATTTTCATTCGGCTATATGAATCTTCTTGAGTAGTGATTTTTAAAACATAATAATTCTTTTTATCTCCTTTCATAAAGTGTTCATGCGTATCATCTACAACGAGAACTGGCCGGTGCATCGTTTTAAAGGTAATTTGTTTTCCAACGACTAAAACGGGAATTTTGCAAATCCATATTTCCCCAAATAAAGGAGAACTAAAAGAAATGGTTTCTTCGCCAATTTCATTTTGTAAAAACAATTCGAGTATTTTTTTCTGAATGAATTTATATTCTTTTTCGTTCAATATTTCCATAAATAAATTGTATCAAAAGAATGGAGATTTCGCAAAAAAAGACTCAGTAAATTCTGAGTCTCTTTAGTCTTTTAACCAAGTTTCTAATTCTTCTTTATTCATAAAACCAATATTTTTTTTAAGTTGTTTTCCGTCTTTAAATAAAAGGATTGTCGGAATAGACATAACACCAAATTGCATCGCGATATCTTGATGTTCATCGACATTGATTTTTAAAATGGAAACGTTTTCTAATGTTTCTAAAACTTCACCTAGAGCTTTACAAGGTCCACACCAATCAGCATAGAAATCAACTAGAACTTTCCCATTTTTTATTTCTTCATCAAAATTTTCATCTTTTAAATATTTTATCATTTGTTTCTCCTATCTATCTATAATTATCTAATATTTCATCAGCATTGGAAATTTGCAATTTTCCATTGTTAATCAATTCTTCTGCTGAAGATATATCTACAATACCATATTTTAATAAAATGTCCAAACATTTTCGATTGTATTCTTCTTTATCGTTTTTATTTTGATCTTTAATGCTAATAATCTCTTCAAAAGCATCATAGTAACTTGAAGTAATGTCGGATAAAATAGGACTAGAACTTGCTATTTTCGAAGCAAATGTGCTTTCTGTAACAATTTCATTGGTTGCTGGAATTTGATTTAATAAGAAAATAGCTACAAATATAAATAAGTAGGCTTCAAAAAAACCAAAAACAGCTCCTAATAATTTGGAAGGAATACCCAAGATAATAGTAAAATTCAAAATTGTTTCAAATACTCCGGTAATTTTAATGATGATTTGTAAAACGGCCATCAATAAAACATATACTAAAACAAAAGCAATTGCCTCATATATAATAATATTTAGGGTAGTCAGTCCTGCAAAATCTCCGGCAAAATTAAAAAACGGCAAGAATGAATATAGAATTTTAGATACAGGATTTTTTAAGCTATAGGCTAAAACGATTACAATAATGGCTCCAATAAACATCGTAGCACTTTTTATGACTCCGCGTTTAAAACCAATAATAGCTCCCATAACTAAAACTAAAATTAAAATAATATCTATAATTGCTGACACTTTATACCTCCTATCCTATTTAATAGTATAAACGATTGAAAAAGAAAATGCAAAAAAATTTAGGAGAAAATATTTTTTTTCAAAAGAAAATGGACAAAAGAATGGAAATTTAGTACAATAAAGCTGGTGAAGAAAAAATGACTATTGTTTTTAAAGTAAGTGATAAATTAAAAGAAAAAATGATTGAATATTATACTC